>NZ_VRUV01000069.1:0-13572 GCF_008039455.1 Methylobacterium sp. WL116 | reverse complement strand
GCGCATCGGCGGCGTCGCCGCGACCTGCGACGTCGGCGTGGCCGAGAGCGTCGCCGACCTCGTCGCGCGGACGATCCGGGAGCACGGGCCGGTCGAGGTCTATTGCTCGAATGCCGGCATCCTGCTGCGCGACCCCGATCCCGAGAATGCGGCCTCCGCGCCCGATGCCGACTGGGCGCGCGCCTGGGCGGTCAACGTGATGGCCCACGTCCACGCGGCATGCGCGCTGCTGCCGGATTGGATCGCCGGACGCGCGGGGACCTTCCTCGCCACGGTCTCGGCGGCCGGCCTGCTCAGCCAGATCGGCAGCGCGACCTATTCCACCACCAAGCACGCCGCCCTCGGCTTCTGCGAGCACCTCGCGATCACCCATCGCGACCATGGCATCCGCGTCGCCGCGCTCTGCCCGCAGGGGGTCGACACCGCGATGGTGCGCGGCGCCTCGGCGCGCGAGCCGGCGCTCCTCGACGGGCTGCTCAGCCCCGAAGCGGTGGCGGAGGCGGCGTTCGCCGGCCTCGCCGAGGGCCGCTTCCTGATCCTGCCGCACCCGCAGGTCGCCGGTTACGTGCGCCGCAAGGCCGACGACCACGACCGCTGGATCGGCGGCATGGCCAAGCTCAGACGCGCGAGAGGATGATCCGATGTCGCTGTTCGATCTCACCGGCAAGGTCGCCGTCATCACCGGCTCGTCCCGCGGGATCGGGCGCGCCATCGCGCTCCGCATGGCCGAGCAGGGCGCGCGGGTGGTGGTGTCGTCGCGCAAGCGCGAGGCCTGCGACGCGGTCGTCGCCGAGATCGAGGCGGCGCACGGCGCCGGCCGCGCCATCGCGGTGCCGGCCAGCATCTCGGTGAAGGAGGACCTCGTCCGTTTGATCGGCGAGACCAACGACCGTTTCGGCGCGGTCGACACGCTGGTCTGCAACGCCGCGAGCAACCCGTATTACGGGCCGCTGGCCGACATCAAGGACGAGCAGTTCACCAAGATCCTGTCGAACAACATCGTCTCGAACCACTGGCTGATCCAGCTGGTGGCGCCGGCGATGATCGCCCGGCGCGACGGCGCGATCGTCATCGTCTCCTCGATCGGCGGCCTCAAGGGCTCGCCGGTGATCGGCGCCTACAACGTCTCGAAGGCGGCCGACATGCAGCTCGCGCGGAACTACGCGGTCGAGTACGGCCCGCACAACGTCCGGGTGAACTGCATCTGCCCCGGCCTCGTCCGCACCGACTTCGCCCGCGCCCTGTGGGAGGATCCGAAGGTCCTGGAATCCGCGACCTCGCTCGCGCCTTTGCGCCGCATCGGCGAGCCCGACGAGATCGCCGGTGCGGCGATCTTCCTCGCCTCCGCCGCGGGGCGGTTCACGACGGGCCAGGCCATCGTGGTGGACGGCGGCGTGACGATCGCCAGCGGGGCGATCGGGTAGACGCCGCGCATTGCCCTCCCCCCTCGGCGGGGGAGGGAGACGCGGGTTCTACGCCGCCGTCCGTGCCGCTCTATCGTACCCGGCGAAGCTCCCGCCCTCGGCGACCAGCTTCTCCAGCAGGGAAGAGGGCGCGAATTCCGGCCCGTGTTCCGCCTCGAAGGCCTTCATCCGGTCGAGGATCTTGCCGAGGCCGATGCCGTCGGCCCAGTGCATCGGGCCGCCGGTGTAGACCGGCCAGCCGTAGCCGTTGATCCAGACCGTATCGATGTCGGAGGCGCGCAAAGCCTTGCCCTCCTCGAGGATCTTCGCGCCCTCGTTCACCATCGGATAGAGGCAGCGCTCCAGGATCTCCTGGTCGGTGACGGTGCGGCGGGCGATGCCCTTGCGCTCGGAGACGTCGCGGATCACCGCCTCGACCGCATCCGAGGGCGAGCGCTTCCGGTTCTCGTCGTAATCGTAGAAGCCGCGGCCGGTCTTCTGCCCCCGGCGGTCCTGCTCGCACAGGATGTCGCGCACGCTCTCGCCCTTCGAGGTTTCCGCCGACCAGCCGATGTCGAGGCCGGCCAGATCGCTCATCGCGAACGGTCCCATCGGCAGGCCGACGCCCTCCACCACCCGGTCGACGTCCTGCGGCAGGGCGCCTTCGAGGATCAGCTTGTTCGCCTCGCGCTGGCGCTGCTCCAGCATGCGGTTGCCGACGAAGCCGTGGCAGACGCCGACCAGCACCGCGACCTTGCCGATGCGGCGCCCGAGCGCCATCGCGGTGGCGATCACGTCGGGCGCGGTCTCGGCGCCGCGCACCACCTCGAGCAGGCGCATGACGTTGGCCGGCGAGAAGAAGTGCATCCCGATCACGTCCTGCGGGCGCCGGGTCATGCCAGCGATCACGTCGATGTCGAGGTAGGAGGTGTTGGAGGCGAGGATCGCGCCGGGCTTGGCGATGGCATCGAGCGTCCGGAAGATCGTGCGCTTGAGATCCATGTCCTCGAACGCCGCCTCGATGATCAGGTCGCAGCCGGCTAGGTCCGCGAAGTCGAGGCTGTCGGTGAGCAGCGCCATGCGGGTCTCGACGTCGGCGGCGGTGATGCGGCCTTTCTTCGCCGAGCCGTCGTAGTTCCGGCGGATCGTCTTCAGCCCGCGCTCCAACGCCTCGGCCTTGGCCTCGACGATCGTCACCGGGATGCCGGCGTTGAGGAAGTTCATGCTGATGCCGCCGCCCATGGTCCCGGCGCCGATGATGCCGACGCGGGCGACCGGGCGGGTCGGGACGTCCTTGCCGAGGCCCGGGATCTTGGCGGCCTGGCGCTCGGCGAAGAAGACGTGGCGCTGGGCGATCGACTGCGCGCCGTGCATCAGCCGCTCGAAGGTCTCGCGCTCGAAGACGATGCCCTCCGCGAACGGCCTGTTGCAGGCCGCCTCGACGCAGCGGATGCAGGCCTCGGGCGCCTCGAAGCCGCGGAACTTCTTGGCGTTCGCCTTGCGGAAGGCGTCGAACAGGGCGGGGTCGTCGCGCCCTTCCGCGATGCGGTCGTCGCGGTCGCGGATGCGGGGCGAGGCCTGTCCCTCGGCGAGGATGCGCTCGGCGAAGGCGGTCGCGTCGGCGACCAGCGTGTCCGCGCCGGTCAGCGCATCGAGCAAGCCCATCGCGTGCGCGGCCTTCGCGCCGACGGGCTGGCCCGAGGTGATGATCTCCAGGGCCTTCTGCGGGCCGACCACGCGGGGCAGGCGCTGCGTGCCGCCGGCGCCGGGGAGGAGGCCGAGCTTCACCTCCGGCAGGCCGAGCTTCGCCGAGGGCGTCGCCACGCGGTGGTGGCAGGCCAGCGCCAGCTCGAGCCCGCCGCCGAGCGCCTGCCCGTGGATCGCCGCGACCACCGGCTTGAATGAGGTCTCGACGATGTCGAGCAGCTCGCCGAGCCCCATGCCGCGGGGCGGCTTGCCGAACTCGGTGATGTCGGCGCCGCCGGAGAACAGCTTGCCCGAGCCGGTGAGCACGATCGCCCCGACCTCCGCATCCGCCCCGGCTTCCGCGATCCGGTCGCGCAGGCCCTCGCGGACGGCCGCGCCGAGCGCGTTCACCGGCGGCGAGGCGAGCGTGATGACGGCGACGCGGCCGTCGCGGCGGAGGGTGGTCGGGGTGTCGGTCATGCTGGCTTCCTCATCGTGCGCCGCGTCCGGCCGGGTCCGGGCGTCGGCGGTTTTCGAGATCGGGGTTCGGTCGCACGGGCCGGCGTCAGCCCGCGACGATGCCGCGCGTCCGCAGGTCGGCGATATGCTCCGAATCGAGGCCGAGTTCCGCGAGCAGCGCGCGCGTGTGCTCGCCGAGGCCCGGCGGCGGCCGGCGCACCGGGGGACGGGCTCCGTCGAGGCGGTAGGGCGGCGCGAGGACGGGCGATCGTCCCGCATGCAGCATGTGCGCTTCGGCCGTCCGATCGGAACGGAACGCCTCGTGCAGGCCGGCGACCTCGCCGCAGGGAATGCCCGCGTCCCGGAGCGCTGCGATCAGCGTCGCCCGCGGGATGCGCGCGAGCTCGCGGTCGATCTCGGGCGCGAGCCGGTCGCGGTGGCGCGAGCGGCCGAGGTTGGTCGCGTAGTCCGGATCGGCCGCGAGGTCCTCCCGGCCGATCACCGTGCAGAAGCGGCGGTACTGTCCGTTGTTGCCGACGGTGATGACCAGGGGGCCGTCGGCCGCCTCGAACACGCCGTAGGGCACGATCGCCGGGTGCGCATTGCCGACCCGCTCGGGATCGCGCCCGAGCGCGAGCGCCGCGAGGCCGACATAGGAGGTCAGGCTGAGACCGGAATCGTAGAGCGCCATCTCGACGTGGCGGCCGCGCCCGGTGCGGTGGCGCTGAAGGAGCGCCGCGAGCACCGCCTGGGCCGCATACTGGCCGGTGAACAGATCGACGGCCGCGACGCCGAACTTCAGCGGAGGCTCGTCCGGGCGGCCGTTCAGCGCCATGAGGCCCGCCTCGCCCTGCACCACGAGGTCGTAGCCCGGGCGTTCCGCCTCCGGCCCGTCGCCGACGTAGCCGGCGACCGAGCAGTAGATCAGCCCCGGGTTCTCCGCCGACAGGCGGTCGTAGCCGAGCCCGAGCCTGTCGGCGCCGCCCCGCTTGAAGTTCTGGATCAGCACGTCGCAGCCGGCCGCGATCCTTCGTGCCAGCGCCGCACCCTCCTCGGACGCCAGGTCGAGGCCGAGCGAGCGCTTGTTGCGGTTCACGCTGTCGAAATACGTCGTGTTGCCGGGGCTCGTGGCGACGCCCCAGTCGCGGGTGTCGTCGCCGCGGGTCGGATGCTCGACCTTGATCACGTCGGCGCCGAGATCGCCCAGCACCTGCCCGCACCAGGGCCCGGCGAGCACCCGCGACAGGTCGAGGACGCGGATGCCCGCCAGCGGCAGGTCCGGTTCCGTCGTCCGCTCCATCGGCTCCTCCTGGCCCCGTGTCCGGCAAGTCTGCGGCGCCGCTCGACAGCGGCCCGCCCGTTCAAGTTTCGAAAAACCGGTATGTTCGGTTGACAGCGCCCGGCATCGGCATAGATCGAATTTCGCAATCATGGAACAGCGGCCCGCACGAGGCCGCGTCTGGGAGGTTGGCGTGTCGCATCAGGCGATCCGGGAGACCGAGCCGACGGCGGAGCCGCGGGCACAGGCCTGGGCGCGCCATTTCCCGAATGCCTGCGACTGGGACGGCCCGGTCGAGATCGGCACCATCCCGGACCTGCTGGCGGCGGGCGTCGCCGCGGCGAAGGGCCCGGCCTTCGATTTCCGCGGACGCGCGATCGGCTTTCCCGAATTCGCCGACCACGTCGAGGCGGTCGCCGCCGGCCTGATTGATCGCGGGCTGACGCCCGACGCCACGATCGGCCTCCACCTGCCGAACACCCCGTTCCACCCGGTCGCCTTCCTCGCGGCGGCTCGGGCCGGCCTGCGGGTGGTGCACCTGTCCGGTCTCGATGCGCCGCGCGAGCTCGCGCACAAGCTCGGCACCACCCGCGCGCGCGTCCTCGTCACCACCAACCTCCCGGGCTTCCTGCCGGTGGCGCTGAAGCTCCTCGACGAGGGCGCCGTCGACACCCTGCTCGTCGGCGACGACGCGGAATGGGGCGCCTCGACGGTGTCCGAGCCGCTGCCGATCCCCGAGCGCCCGGGCGTCGTGACCCTGTCGGCCCTGCGCCGGGCTCCGCGTCCGGCGGCCTGGCCGCAGCGCAAGCCCTCCGACGTGATGCTGCTGCAGTTCACCGGCGGCACCACCGGGCTGCCGAAGGCGGCGATGCTGACCCACGGCAACCTGACGGCTTCCGTCTCGATGTACCGGCTCTGGACCGACGACGGGGACGAGGGCGAGGCCTCGGCCCGCACCGTCTGCGTGCTGCCGCTCTTCCACATCTACGCGCTGACGACGGTGCTGCTGCGCGGCATCCGCGGCGGCACCCAGATCCTGCTGCGCCAGCGCTTCGACCTGGACGAGATCATCGCCGACATCGAGGTCCGCCGCGCCACGGCGCTGCCGGGCGTGCCGACGATGTGGTTCGCGCTGCTGAACCGCCCCGGCATCGAGGCGGTGGACTTCTCGTCGCTGCGCTCGTGCATGAGTGGCGGCGCGCCCCTGCCCTTCGACGTGATGAGCCGCCTCAGCCGGCTGATGGGCGTGAACCTCGCCGTCGGCTGGGGCATGACCGAGACCGCGCCGGCGGGCACCCGCCTGCCGCGGGCGGGGGAGCGCCGCCCCGGCGTGATCGGCATTCCGCTGAAGGGCGTCGAGATGCGCGTCGTCTCCCTCGACGACCCGTCGGTGGAGGTGCCGACGGGCGAGACCGGCGAGATCGCGATCCGCGGGCCGAACGTCTTCGTCGGCTACTTCGAGCAACCCGACGCCACCGCGGACGCGTTCCGCGACGGCTGGTTCCTCACCGGGGACATCGGGCGGGTGGACGAGAACGGCCTGTTCGACCTGGTCGACCGGCGCAAGAACATGATCATCTCCGGCGGCTACAACGTCTATCCGGTGCAGATCGAGAGCGCGATCTACGAGCACCCGGCCGTCGCCGAGACGATCGTCATCGGCGTGCCCTGCGCGTACCGCGGGCAGGCGGCCAAGGCCTTCGTCACCCTGAAGCCCGGCGCCGAGCGCTTCAGCCTCGACGCGCTCAACGACTTCCTCGGCAGCCGCATCGGCCGCCACGAGATCCCCCGGGCGCTCGAGTTCCGGGACGCCCTGCCCCGCAGCCCGGCGGGCAAGCTGCTCGCCAGCGTGCTCGTCGCCGAAGAGCGCGCGAAGACCGGAGCCGACCCCGCATGACCGACGCCGTCATCGTCTCGACCGCCCGCACGCCGATCGGCAAGGCGTTCCGCGGCGCGCTGAACCTCACCGACGGCGCCGATCTCGGCGCGCACGCGATCCGCGCCGCCGTCGAGCGCGCGCGCGTCGAGCCGGGCGAGGTCGAGGAGGTGGTCCTCGGCTGCGGCTACCCGGAGAACGCCACGGGCGGCAACGTCGCGCGGCACGCGAGCCTCGTCGCTGGCATCCCGGTTTGGTCGGCCGGCATGACCGTGTCGCGGTTCTGCGCCTCGGGCCTGGAGGCGATCGCCAGCGCCGCCCGCCGCGTCATCCTCGACGGCGTCCCTGTGGCGGTGGCCGGGGGCCTCGAATCGATCAGCCTCGTGCAGCCGAAGGTGCAGAAGGAGCTGACCCGGAACGATTGGCTGCTGGCGCACCTACCGGCGATCTACATGCCGATGATCGAGACCGCCGACATCGTCGCTGGGCGCTACGGCATCTCGCGCGAGGCGCAGGATGCGTTCGCGCTCGAAAGCCAGCGCCGCACCGCGGCGGCGCAGGAGCGCGGCCTGTTCGACGACGAGATCGTGCCGATCTCCGCGATGATGTCGGTCACCGACAAGGCCACGGGCGAGACCCGCACCGTCGAGACCCGGCTCGCCAAGGACGAGGGCAACCGCCCCGACACGACGCTGGAAGGCTTGGCCAAGCTCAAGCCCGTGCGCGGCGAGCACGCGTTCGTCACCGCCGGCAACGCCAGCCAGCTCTCGGACGGCGCGTCCGCCTGTGTGGTGATGTCGGGGGCGGAGGCGGCGCGGCGCGGTTTGGCCCCGCTCGGCAGCTTCCGCGGGTTCGCCTCGGCCGGCTGCGGCCCCGACGAGATGGGCATCGGTCCGGTCTTCGCCGTCCCGCGCCTGCTCGAACGCCACGGGCTCAAGGTCGCCGACATCGACCTGTGGGAGCTGAACGAGGCCTTCGCCAGCCAGTCGCTCTATTGCCGCGACACGCTCGGGATCGATCCCGAGCGGGTCAACGTCAACGGCGGCGCGATCAGCGTCGGCCACCCCTTCGGCATGAGCGGCGCCCGCCTCGTCGGCCACGCCCTGCTCGAGGGCCGGCGGCGCAAGGCGCGCTACGCCGTCGTCACCATGTGCGTGGCCGGCGGCATGGGCTGCGCCGGCCTTTTCGAGATCGCCGCCTAGCGATCCGCGACGATCAGGAGACACCGATGGATCTGCGCTACACCGCCGACGAGATCGCGTTCCGCGACGAGGTCCGCAGCTTCTGCCGCGAGAAGATCCCGGCCGAGATCCGGCGCAAGGTCTCGGAAGGCCGCGGCCTCGGCAAGGACGACGTCGTCACGTCCCAGCGCATCCTGAACGCGCGCGGCTGGGCCGTGCCGCACTGGCCCAAGGAATGGGGCGGCCAGGATTGGACGCCGATCCAGCGCTACATCTACACCGAGGAGCTGCTGCAGGCGGCGGTGCCGCTGCCGCAGCAGTTCAACTGCTACATGTTCGGCCCGGTGCTCGCGACCTTCGGCAACCAGGAGCAGAAGCAGCGCTTCCTCGCGCGGGCGGCCAATCTCGACGATTGGTGGTGCCAGGGCTTCTCCGAGCCCGGCGCCGGCTCCGACCTCGCCTCGCTCAAGACCAAGGCGGTGCGGGACGGCGACCACTACGTCGTCGACGGCCAGAAGACCTGGACGACGCTGGGCCAGCATGCCGACTGGATCTTCTGCCTCGTGCGCACCGACATGGAGGCGAAGAAACAGCGCGGCATCTCCTTCCTCGTGATGGACATGACGTCGCCCGGCATCACCGTGCGCCCGATCATCACCCTGGAGGGGCGCCACGAGGTCAACGAGGTGTTCTTCGATTCCGTGCGCGTGCCGGTCGAGAACCTGATCGGCGAAGAGAACAGGGGCTGGGACTACGCGAAATTCCTGCTTGCCAACGAGCGCACCGGCATCGCCCGCATCGGCCTGACCAAGGAGCGCATCCAGCGCATCAAGCGCCTCGCCAAGGAGATGCCCTCCGGCGCCGGCTCGATGTGGGACGACGGCGATTTCCGCGGACGGGTCGCCGAGGTCGAGATCGAGCTGAAGGCGCTCGAGATCACGCAGATGCGGGTCGCGGCCAAGCAGGGCCGCGCCGATTCGGTGCAGCCCGACCCGGCCTCCTCGCTCCTGAAGATCCGCGGCTCGCAGCTGCAGCAGGCGGCGACCGAGCTGCTGGTGGAGCTCGCAGGACCGTTCTCGCTCGCCGCGCCCCAGCGCGGCGCCGGCGCCAACAACCCGCCCGGCGGCTTCGACTGGGTCGACGCGGCCGCGCCGAGCTACTTCAACAACCGCAAGGTCTCGATCTACGGCGGCTCGAACGAGATCCAGCACAACGTCATCGCCAAGGGCATCTTGGGCTTGTGAGACCTCCCGCAGGACGCACTGCGCCGCCCTCTCCCGTTCGGGAGAGGGTTGGGGAGAGGGATGCGACGTCGCAGGAAAGACCTGGAGCCCTCACCCTGTCCCTCTCCCGCACGGGAGAGGGGACCCGCGTTTCTCTCGGAAGCCTCTTCGCGGCTTCGAACGGATGACACCATGGACTTCGATTTCAGCGGCGAGCAGAACCTGTTGCGCGACAGCGTCGAGCGCTTCTGCGCCGACGGCTACCCGTCGCTGGAGGCGCGCCAGGCCCGGGCCCGCGAGCCTCTGGGGTTCTCCGAGCCGAGCTGGGGCAAGCTCGCCGAACTCGGCGTCTGCGGCCTGCTCTTCTCCGAGGAGGATGGCGGGTTCGGCGGCGGCGCCGTCGAGACGATGATCGTGATGGAGGCGATCGGCCGGAACCTCGCGGTCGAGCCGTTCTTCGCCAGCGGCGTGCTCGGCTCCACCGCGATCCGGCTCGGCGCCGATTCGGCCCAGAAGGCGCGCTGGCTCCCCGGGATCGTGGAGGGTTCGACCCGCCTCGCCCTCGCCCAGACCGAGCGGCAGTCCCGCTACGACCTTCACGATGTCGCGACCAGGGCCCGCCGCGACGGCTCGGGCTTCGTGCTCGACGGGCAGAAGAGCGTCGTGCTGAACGCCGATTCCGCCGGCTTGATCGTCGTCAGCGCCCGAGTCTCGGGCGAGCGCCGCGACCCGCACGGGATCGGCCTGTTCGTGGTGCCGGCCGATGCGCCGGGCGTCACCATCGAGCCCTATCCGACCCAGGATGGCGGCCGGGCCGCGGAGGTGACCTTCGCCGGCGTGGCCGTCGATGGCGGCGACGTGCTCGGCGATTCCGAGGGCGGCCTGCCGCTGCTGGTGCGCGTCGCCGAGCATGGGATCGCGGCGCTGGCGGCCGAGGCCCTCGGCTCGATGTCGGCGCTGCATGCGCTGACCGTCGATTACCTCAAGACGCGCAAGCAGTTCGGCGTCACGGTCGGCAGCTTTCAGGCGCTGCAGCACCGGGCGGTCGACATGCTGATCGCCCTCGAGCAAGCGCGCTCCATGGCGATTTACGGGGCGATGATGGTCGAGGCCGGCGATGCCGCCGAGCGTGCCGCCGCCCTGTCGGCGGTGAAGGTGCAGGTCAACAAGGCGTGCCGCTTCCTCGGCCAGGAAGCGGTCCAGCTCCACGGCGGCATCGGCATGACCATGGAGTACATCGGCGCGCACCACTTCAAGCGCCTGGCGATGATCGAGTACCAGCTCGGCGACACGCCCTACCACCTGCGCCGCGTCGCCGACGACGGCGGCCTGATCGCGGCCTGACGCGATCCGAGAACCCCGGGGACGCGTTAGTCGGCGGCCGCGTGGATCCCCATGAACAGCGGGCGCACGAAGATCTCGGCCGCATCGGCGCCGGCGACGTCGCACCAGCGGTCGAGGTCGGAGGCGGCGTCGATCATGCTGCTCACCACCTGCGCGGCGATCGACGGGTCGACGGCGCGGATCGAGCCGTCGGCGATGCCGTCGCCGATCGGGAAGGCCAGGCGCTCCCACAGGCGGCGCATGGTCAGCGGGATCTCGGCGCGCAGGGTGTCCGGCAGGGCGCCGACGGCGGTGCAGCGCAGGAGCGGGCCGCCCTCGGAGACCTGATGGCGCATCAGCGCACGGGCGCAGGCGGTGATCCGCGTCCAGCCGGTGCCGCCGGCCGCCTCGGCCGCCTCCTGCTCCCGGCGCAGGATGGCGAAGGTGCGCGCGAAGCACTGGGCGATCAGGTCGTCCTTGTTGTCGTTGTGATGGTAGAACGAGCCCTTGGTGACGCTGAGCCGCGCCGAGATCTTCTCAACCGAGGCGCCGCGATAGCCTTCCTCGTTGATCAGCGCCGTCGCCGCCCGCAGGAACGGCTCGGTCGGGTCGCCCTGGGCCGTGATCGGGTCCGGTGCGTCGCCGCTCCAGCGGCTCTCCGGGCTCGCCAAGCCGTGCAGCAGGAGATCGGCGATCCGCGCCCCGACGCGGGGGTAATCCGCCGCCTCGTAGCGGTCGATCCAGGCGCGGACCGTGTGCACCACCGAAACGACGAGGTGCGTCCGTGCCCGCAACGCGTCGCGGTCGAGGCCGGGGAAGGCGGCCTCGGGGAAGAACGCGGCGCGCGCCTGCCGGAAGAAGGCGTTGTAGGCGGCGTAGACCGCCGCGCTCTGCGGCTCGGGCAGCGCGCGCATGTCGGTCAGCCGGACCTGAGGCGCCCGCGCCCCGGTCTCGATCGCCGCGAGGTCGCGGAAGTAGGCGGCCAGGAATGCGGAGAGGCGCTCTGCCGGGTCGGCGAGCGCCGCCGTCTCGGCGAGCAGCGCCTCGTGCCACGCGATCGTGCTGACGTAGCAGGCGGCCGCGAGGTCCTCCTTGCGGCGGTAATAGTAGGTGATGCTGTTGGGCATCAGCCCGACGCTGCCGCCGACGTCGTTCAGCGCCGTGCCGCGGATGCCGCGGGCATTGAAGTGCCGTGCCGCCGCATCGAGGATCGCCCCACGCTTGAGGGCATAGCGTTTGGTCTGCCCGGCCGCGGGCCTGCCTCCGTCGATCATCCCAGCGGTTGAGCATGGCGGCGCACGAACTGACAAGCGCCGCGCCGTCAAACGTGGTACTGCGAAGACACAGGCCGACGGCTTCGTACTTTTAGACGGTTGCGGTGGGTGCGCGGCCGTCTGATCCTCACCGCATGATGATGCAGCACGAAGCGGCGTATCAGCCCCATCCCGAAGCCGCGACCGCCCGCCTGTCGGGCCGGTCGCGCACGAGTGCCCGCCCCATGCTGTACGACGCGTTCGAGATGCAGTGCGACCTGGCCCAGCAGACGCGGGCCTGGGGGCGCGTGCTGCACGATGCCGTCTCGCCCTGGACCGCCTTCGGCGATCCGGTGAACTGGATGTCGGCCGGCGCCCGCATGATGATGCGCGCCGGACTGACCTTCGCGCGCCCGTCCTTCGGCATCGAGGCGGTGACGGTCGGCAACCGCGAGGTTTCGGTGGTCGAGGAGCCGGTCCTCGTCACGCCGTTCGGCACCCTGCTGCGCTTTCGCAAGGACATCGATTCCGAGCAGCCGAAGGTGCTGGTCGTGGCCCCGCTCTCGGGCCACTTCGCGACGCTGCTGCGCAGCACGGTGAAGACCCTGCTGCCCGACCACGACGTCTACATCACCGATTGGCACAACGCCCGCGACGTGCCGCTCTCCGACGGCGCGTTCGGGTTCGACGACTATGTCGGGCACCTCGTGCAGTTCCTCGGGGCGATGGACGGCCCCGCGCACGTGCTTGCGGTCTGCCAGCCGACCGTCCAGGCGCTCGCCGCCGCCGCCGTGATGGCGGAATCGAAGGATGCGGCCACGCCCCGCAGCATGACGCTGATGGCCGGCCCGGTGGATTGCCGCATCAGCCCGACCTCGGTGAACGCGCTCGCCACCTCGAAGCCGATCGAGTGGTTCGAGAAGAATCTGATCGCCACCGTGCCGCGGCGCCACAAGGGCGCCGGCCGCCGGGTCTATCCCGGCTTCGTCCAGGTCTCGGCCTTCGTCTCGATGAACACCAAGCGCCACGTCCAGGGCCATGCGGACCTGTTCTGGCACATGGCCAACGGCGAGGTCGAGAAGGCCGACGCGATCGCCGGGTTCTACGACGAGTACTTCGCCGTGCTCGACCTCGCGGCGGAGTTCTACATCGAGACCGTCAAGACGGTGTTCCAGGATTACACCCTGGCCAAGAACGAGCTGACCTATCGCGGCAACCGGATCGACATGCGCGCGATCCGCAAGACCGCGCTGATGACGGTCGAGGGCGAGCGCGACGACATCTGCGCCGTCGGCCAGACCATGGCGGCGCACGACCTCTGTACCGGCCTGCTGCCGCACATGCGCAGCCACCACCTCCAGGCCGGCGTCGGCCATTACGGGGTGTTCTCGGGCCGCAAGTGGGAGGGGCAGACCTACCCGCTGGTGCGCAACTTCATCCAGTCGCACAACTGAGGACGGCCGCCCCGCCCTGAGCGGATTTGACCCGCACGTGCACGATGCGCACCATGCTAGCTTGCCTGCACGAACGTGCTGGTTCGAGGGCGGCGAGGCGATTGCGGGCGTGAGCAGTAACGATCCGAAGCGATCCGGCAACGCCGCACGGCTCGACCGGCTGGTGGCGCGCTCCAACGCCGCCGGCCTGTGGGAGCGGGCCTGGCCGGTGCTGTGGCGCGGCCTCGGCGTCGTGCTGGCATTCCTCGCCGTCTCCTGGCTCGGCCTCTGGCTCGATCTCTCCGCCACCTGGCGCATCGTCGGCCTCGTCGCCTTCGGTGCCGCGCTGGTCGCCGTGCTCGCCCCCGACCGTCATCAGCGCGGTCTTGCGGATCGCGCGCATGTCGATCCGGTTGCCGCGATAGGTCAGCTCGTTCTTGGCCAGGGTGTAATCCT
>NZ_VRUV01000699.1:0-1954 GCF_008039455.1 Methylobacterium sp. WL116 | reverse complement strand
GCCTATCGCGACGTGCCGGCGGTCGACCGCGGCGCGATCGCGCTGACGCTGGTGAAGCTCGCCCAGCTCGCCGCCGACCTGCCGGACGTGCGCGAGCTCGACATCAATCCGCTGCTCGCCGACGCCGACGGCGTCGTCGCCCTCGACGCCCGGGTGCGCCTGCGCGCCAGCCCGCGCCGGGCCGGCGGCCATCCGCGCTTCGCGATCCGGCCCTATCCCGCCGAATGGGTGCGGGCGCTGACGCTGAAGGGCCGGGCGATCGCCGTGCGCCCGGTGCGGCCCGAGGACGAGCCGCTGTTCCGGGCCTTCTTCGCCACGATCGACCCGGAGGACGTGCGGCTGCGCTTCTTCGCCCCGGTGCGCGACTTCAGCCACGCCTTCCTCGCCCGCCTGACCCAGCTCGACTACGCCCGCGCCATCGCCTTCGTCGCCCTCGACGAGACCGAGGCGGGCGCCGGCGAGGGGGCGAAGCGCATGCTCGGGGCGGTGCGCCTGCACGCCAACGCCGACGGCACCAGCGGCGAGTACGCGATCCTCGTCCGCTCCGAGGCCCGCGGCACCGGCCTCGCGCTCGCCCTGATGCGGCTCATGCTCGACTGGGCGCGCTCGGAGGGCATCGGCACCGTCGAGGGCACGGTGCTCGCCGAGAACCGCGCGATGCTCGCCGTGTGCCGCCGCCTCGGCTTCGCGCAGAGCCGCGACCCGGACGACGTCGGCGTGGTGAAGGTGCGGCTGGGGTTGCGGGGGTGAGGGGAGACGGCCATGACTCGCACATCGGCTCGCACATCGGCTCGGACATCGCTGACGGACCTCCTCGCGTCGCCGCCGGACATCGACCGCGCGCGCATCCTGGCGACGACGGAAGCGGAGATCCGCGCGCAGGCCGTCGCCGACGGCGACGACCCCGATGCGGAGGCCGAGGGCTACCGGCTGGTTCCGCCTCCCCACGACCTGCGGCGGACCCTGGGCCTGACGCAGGCCGCTTTCGCCGCCCTGCTCCGGGTTCCGATCGGGACGGTGCGGAACTGGGAACAGGGCCGCACGCCGCCCGATCCCGCGGCGCGCACGCTGCTGGCCCTGGTGGCCGCAGATCCCGCCCATGCGCTGCGGGTGCTCGGGACGCCGCGGGCGCCATGAAAAAAGCCCCGCCTCCTCATCGGAAGCGGGGCCGCATCTCGCGTCACGCGTAAGAGATCAGTGGCCGCCCTCGGTGGCGTTGCGGGTCGACTCGTAGAGGAACCAGGTGCGCTCCTCGGACTGGTCGATCCACTCCTCGAGCAGCGAGGTGGTCGAGACGTCGTTGGCCTCGTCGGTGACCTCGTGCAGCTCGCGCATGTTGGCGGTGAGCGTCTTGTTGTCGTCGCGCAGCTCGCGCAGCATGTCGAGCGGCGAGACGTACTCCGCGTCGTTGTCGGCGACGCGGGTCAGCGACTTCGCCTGGCCCAGCGACTTCAGCGCGGTGCCGCCGATCTTGCGGGCGCGCTCGGCCACGTCGTCGATGATCGCGAAGATCTGCTCGCCCTGCTCGTCGAGCAGCAGGTGGTAGTCGCGGAAGTTCGGGCCGCTCATGTGCCAGTGGAAGTTCTTGGTCTTGATGTAGAGCGCGAACAGGTCCGAGGTCAGGACCGCGAGGCCCTCGGCGATCTTCTTGGTGTCGGCCGGGTCGAGGTCGGTCGGGGTGTTGAGGCGATCGCTCTCGATGCGGGTGATGGGCTTGGCCTTCGCCATGGTGGTCGCTCCGTTTGGGTCTGTCGGGGGCGAACGCCGGGCGGCCGCCGCGACGGCCCCGGCATCCCTCACCCGGCAGAATGAGCGGTGGCGGCGATTGTTCCAGGGCCGGTCCGCGGCGCGGGGCAGGGGTGCCGCCGGTGCACAGGCTGGAACCATTCCAGGCGGCGGCGCGGGTCCGCTCAGTTCGGGATCGCGCCCGGCGGCCGCGGGGCCGGCCCGTCGC
>NZ_VRUV01000698.1:0-1955 GCF_008039455.1 Methylobacterium sp. WL116 | reverse complement strand
GAGGCGCGGATCGCACTCGACGGCAACGCCGACTTCCTGGCCGACGCGAACCCGGATGCG
This sequence comes from Methylobacterium sp. WL116, assembly GCF_008039455.1. Taxonomy (NCBI): domain Bacteria; kingdom Pseudomonadati; phylum Pseudomonadota; class Alphaproteobacteria; order Hyphomicrobiales; family Methylobacteriaceae; genus Methylobacterium; species Methylobacterium sp. WL116. The sequence goes on along the minus strand of NZ_VRUV01000698.1, from coordinate 1,895 downwards.
GAGGCGCTGGCCCTCCACGGCCTCGACCGGTTCGCGGCCCGCAAGGCCGTCGTCGCGCTGATGGAGGCGGCGGGACGCCTGCGCGAGATCGAAGCCAACACCCACGCCGTCCCGCACGGCGACCGCTCGGGCGTGGTGATCGAGCCCTACCTGACCGACCAGTGGTACGTGAACGTGAAGCCGCTGGCCGAGCGCGCGCTTCAGGCGGTGCGCGACGGGCGCACGCGCTTCGTGCCGGAGAATTCCGAGAAGACCTTCTTCCAGTGGCTCGAGAACATCGAGCCGTGGTGCATCTCGCGCCAGCTCTGGTGGGGTCACCAGATCCCGGTCTGGTACGACGCGGAGGGTGGCATCTACGTCGCCGGCAGCGAGGCGGAAGCCGAGGCGCAGGCCGCGGCCAAGCAGGGCTCGCCGGTCGCGTTGCGCCGCGACGAGGACGTCCTCGACACCTGGTTCTCCTCCGCCCTGTGGCCGTTCTCGACGCTGGGCTGGCCGGAGAAGACCGCCGAGCTCGCGCGCTACTACCCGACCAACACGCTGGTGACCGGCAAGGACATCCTGTTCTTCTGGGTCGCCCGCATGATGATGCTCGGCCTGCACGTCACCGACGAGGTCCCGTTCGACACGGTCTACCTGCACACGCTGGTGCGCGACGCCTCCGGCGCCAAGATGTCGAAGTCGAAGGGCAACGTCGTCGACCCGCTCGGGCTGATCGACCAGTACGGCGCCGACGCGCTGCGCTTCACCCTGACGGCGCTCGCCGCGCAGGGGCGCGACATCAAGCTCAGCCCGGCCCGCGTGGAAGGGTACCGCAACTTCGCGACGAAGCTCTGGAACGCCGCGCGCTTCGCCGAGATGAACGGCTGCGCCCTCGATCCCGCCTTCGATCCGAAGGCGGTGCGGGAGCCGCTGAACCGCTGGGCGCTCGGGGAGGCCGCGCGTGCCGTCGCCGAGGTCACCGCCGCTCTGGAGGCCTACCGCTTCAACGACGCGGCGGCCGCCGCCTACCGCTTCGTCTGGAACATCTTCTGCGACTGGACGATCGAGCTGGCCAAGCCCGTGCTCCAGGGCGAGGGCGTCGACCCGGCGCTGAAGGGCGAGACGCAAGCGACCATCGCCTTCCTGATCGACCAGATCGCGAAGCTGCTGCATCCGTTCATGCCGTTCCTCACCGAGGAGCTGTGGGCGATCAAGGGCGCGGCGCTGCCCGATCGCGGCCTGCTCACGCTCCAGCCCTGGCCCGACCTGTCGGGGCTGGCGGATGCCGAGGCCGAGACCGAGATCGGCTTCGTGGTCGACCTCGTCTCCGAGGTGCGCTCGGCCCGCTCCGAGACCGGGGTTCCGGCCGGCGCGCAGGTTCCGCTGGTGATCGTCGGGGCCGATGCGGCGGTGCGGGCGCGGATCGGCGCCTGGCACGACACGCTGGTGCGCCTCGCCCGCCTCTCCGAGATCGGGTTCGCCGACGCCGCGCCGAAGAACGCGGTGCAACTGCTGGTCCGCGGCAGCGTCGCGGCCCTGCCGCTGGAGGGCATCGTCGACCTCGGCGCCGAGGTGGCGCGCCTGAAGAAGGAGGCCGCCAAGGCCGAGGGCGAGATCAGGAAGCTCGACGGCAAGCTCGGGAACGCCGACTTCGTGGCGCGCGCCCCCGAGGAGGTGATCGAGGAGAGCCGCGAGCGGCGCGAGGCCGAGGCCGAGCGGCTGGCCAAGCTTCAGGAGGCGCTGGCGCGGTTGAGCGACCCGGCGTCCTGAGCCTTGCGCCGGCTGGCGAAGGCGCTGGCCGGCATCGTCGGAGCGCTCGTCCTTGCCGTGATCCTCACGGCGCGGCCGGGCGACCCGGCCCTCTATCCGCCCGCGGAGGCGGCGCCGCAGGTGATCCACGTGGTCAGCCGCGCCTG
>NZ_VRUV01000697.1:0-1962 GCF_008039455.1 Methylobacterium sp. WL116 | reverse complement strand
GCTCCGCGCCCCGTCCGGGAAGCCCGGCACCCTGGCGCCGCTCTCCGGCATGGTCGCGCAGGGCATCGCCGCCAGGGGCGAGGCGCCGGCGAAGTGCCCCTCGTGCAGCCCGAGCATGACGGTCGAGGTCTTGGCCGCGGCGCGGGTCGCGCCGTTGCTGCCGAGCATCGCCCCGGTCGCGCCGTCGAACGCGATCTGCGGATGCTCGTGGGCAAGCCCGTGCGGCTCCTCGAAGACCGCAAGCACGGAGGGCGTCGCGTCGGCAGGGTTGAAGACGGAGACCCCTTCCGGCGCCTCGCCCCTGGCGGCGATGCCCTGCGCGACCATGCCGGAGAGCGGCGCCAGGGTGCCGGGCTTCCCGGACGGGGCGCGGAGCTCCGGCATCAGCCCGCTGTCGACGTAGAAGCGCATCTCGTCGCCCTTGTAGGCGGAGACGACGCCCCACGGCATGTACATCGGCGCGAGGGTGACGAGGCCGGTATAGGTGATCATCAGGTGGAACGGCAGCGCGAGCACGCCGAACACGTTGTGCGCATCGAGCCAGCCGCGCTGCGAACGACGCCGCCGGAAGGTGAAGAAGTCGGCGAAGATCCTGCGGTGGGTGACGATGCCCGAGACCAGCGCCACCAGCATCACCAGCGCGCAGGTGCCGACGATCCAGCGGCCCCAGAGCGGCGGCATGCCGAGCTCGAAATGGAAGCGGTAGAGGAAGTCGCCGCCGCGTGTGTCGCGGGCCTTGGTCGGCGTCCCGGTGGCGGGATCGAGCAGGGCCTGATGGAACGGGCCTTCCAGGCTCTTCCACCACATCACGCCGATCAGCGGCTTCTCGGGCTTCGGCAGCTCGATGTACCAGCCGGTGGCGTCGGGCATCGCCCTCTGCAGGTAGGCGGCGGCGAGGTCGGCGGAGCGGGCCGGGTCGCTCGCGGTCTCGGCGAGCTCCGGCCGCATCCACTGCGAGATCTCGGTCCGGTAGTAGCTCGCAGTGCCGGTGACGAAGACGCAAAACAGCACCCAGCCGACGACGAGGCCGGACCAGGCGTGCAGCCACGCCATCGATTGGCGAAAACCCTGCCTCATGCGGCACCGACCGCGGCGAAGCCGCCGGCGAGCCAGAGCCCGCCGCCGAGGACGGCCGCGAGCCCGGCGACCGTCAGGGCGGCACGGCCGAGCGTCGGCGCGGCGAAGACGTAGATCACCACGGCGACCATCACCGCGAAGCTCAGGAGGGTCGCCGTCGCGACCGCCTCGGAGCGGACGAGCGGCAGCGTCAACGACAGCAGGGCGGTCAGCAGCGCCGCCACCGCGTAGCCGCCGGCGACCGCGAGCACGATCCGCCCCACGACCGCGAGGCGGTAGGCCGGACGGCGGCGTGCGACCTTCTGCGGTGCCATCGGGCCGACTCCACGGGGCTTCACGCCCTCGAAGGGCGGCGTTCCGTGCCGGGGGTAGCAAGGCGCCCTGCGGCCGCGCAACCGCTATGTTTCAGAACCATTCCAGTTCTCGCCCAACGGTTTAGCTGTCGTCGACGACGGGATTGCGGGGTGCGTCTCGAACGTGCGCGACCATCGGCGGGCGACAAGGGGCGTGGGCAAGCGCCCGGCAAGGATTGCTCCGCGGGCGCGCACGCCGCATGCAGGCAGGGTCCAGGCCCGACACGCGAGATGCCGACCCCCGTGACCCAGCCCAAGCCCGATGCGCCCCGTCCGCCGATCCGCTTCCGCGGCCGCTCGTTCATGGCGACCGTGCTCGCGCCGCTGCCCCCGATCGAGGATTGGCTCGCCGATCTCGACGCCCTGCGCCAGCGCGCACCCGCGTTCTTCGCCGGGCGCCCGGTGATCCTCGATCTCACCGGGCTTACGCTCGATCGCGACGACCTGACCGGTCTGGTGGCCGAGCTCTCGGCGCGCGCCATCGCGATCTACGGGATCGAGGGCGCGGCGCCCGCGCTGCTCGGGCCGGGCC
>NZ_VRUV01000696.1:0-1973 GCF_008039455.1 Methylobacterium sp. WL116 | reverse complement strand
TCCTGCAGACGCTCACCGCGCCGTCCGGCCCGGTTACGGCTTCGGCGCGTCGCCGGTCAGGTCCGCGAGGGCGCGGTCGTTCCCGGCCGGCGCGGTGAGCGTCTGCAGGAAGGCCAGCAGGTCGGCCTTCTCCGCGCCCGTGAGGTTCAGCGGGCGGATCTCCGGCGAGCGGCTCGGGCGTGCGATGCCGCCGCGGTCGTAGAGATCGATCACCGCCTCCAGCGTCGCGATCGATCCGTCGTGCATGTAGGCGCCGCGGCCGGCGACCTCGCGCAGCCCGGGGGTCTTGAAGGCGTAGCGCAGGGCCTCCGAGCTCGGCACGAAGCGCCCGCGTCCGAGATCCGCGCCGGTCGCCGTGCCGATGTCGTGGAACGAGCCGTCGGTGAAGGCCCAGCCGCCATGGCAGGCGGCGCAGTTCGCACGGCCGTTGAACAGGTCGAAGCCGCGCTTGGCGACGACCGGGATCGCCGTCTCGTCGCCCGCGATCCAGCGGTCGAACGGGCTCACGCCGGACACAATCAGGCGCTGGAAGGTGGCGAGCGCCGCCTCGATCCGGTCCTTGGTGACGCCGGGATCGGCGAAGGCCTCGGCGAAGGCGGCGGCATAGGCGGCATCCGCCGACAGGCGCGCCACCGCGTCGTCGGCGGGCAGGCCCATGTTGCCGGGCGCGCTGATCGGGACGAAGGCGACGCTCTCGAGGTCGCGGAACTTGCCGTCCCAGCCGAGGCGGCCCTCCTGCCAGGCGATGTTGAGCAGGCTCGGCGTCCGCAGGTCCATGTCGGAATCGTTGCGGGCCGGCGCGCGCTTGCGCCCGTCCGCCCAGGCGAGGTTGGGCAGGTGGCAGGTCACGCAGGCCCGGTCGCGGTCGGCCGACAGGATCGGATCGAAGAACAGCTTTCGGCCGAGTTCCGCCTTGGCCTGGGCGTAGGGATTGGTCTCCGGGAACGGGATCGCGGAAGGCGGGGCATAGGCCTCGCGCCAGGCGGCCCGCTGCGCCGCCGGTCCGCTCGTGGCCGGACCGCAAACCGCACCGAGCATCACAATTGCGGCGATACCGCCGCCGAGCTTCCATCGCATCGCAGAGCTCCCAAGGGGAGGGTCTACGATGCGATGTCTTGCAGATCCGTAAAGCCTTCGTTTCGATTATGGTCCTGCCCGAGAATTATATTCCCGAAACCTCAACGATAACTTGAACCTCAGCGAACATGCCGCGACGTCATGCCCCCGCCCCGATCCGGGGCGGCGATCAGCGGGTGTCGAGGGCGGCGCGGGTGCGGGCGTCGGTGCCGACGTCGCCGGCGTCGTCCATGCCGAGGCTCTCGATCAGCCGCCCGCGCGCGCGGCTGACCCGGCTCTTGATCGTGCCGACGGCGACCCCGCAGATCTCGGCCGCCTCCTCGTAGGTGAAGCTCTGCGCGCCGACGAGGACCAGCGCCTCGCGCTGGGCCAGCGGCAGCAGGTTCAGCGCGCTCTGGAAAGCGCGCATCTCCACGCGGACCTCCTGCTCGGGCAGGCTGGTCAGCCGCCCGGCATGGCCGCCGTCGGCATCCTCGATCTCGCGCTTGCGCTTGCGCTGCTCGGAATAGAACAGGTTGCGCAGGATCGTGAACAGCCACGCCGTGAGGTTGGTGCCGCGGCGGAAACTCTCGGCCTTGGTCCAGGCCCGCATCAGCGTGTCCTGCACGAGGTCGTCGGTGCGGTCGAAATCGTAGGTCAGCGAGAAGGCGAAGGCGCGCAGCGCCGGGATCGCGCCGAGCAGGAGGTCGCGCATCTCGGCGTCGGCGCCGGCGGGCGTTCCGACGGGGGCACAGGCCTGGATCATCGCGTGGATTCCTTTTCCGACCGGGCGGCGAATTCCGCGACGAGCGCCTCGAACCGCTCGGGGATCGGCTGGGCGAGCAGGCCCGCGTAGAGCACCCGCAGGCTGCGCCCGATCCGGCGCCGCGTCTCCGGATCGAGCCGCCGGTCGCCGC
>NZ_VRUV01000695.1:0-1977 GCF_008039455.1 Methylobacterium sp. WL116 | reverse complement strand
GTGTTCGCGGCCACCGGCCGCCGCGTGCGGCAGCTGCCGATCCGCGACCAGCTCAGCGCCTGAGCCAAGGAAGCCGCGCCGCCCGCCGGCGCGGCGACGGACCGGACGACCGAGGGGCCCCTCTTCCACCGGAAGAGCGGGCCCCTCGGCATTTTGCGAAAAGCTCCGTGTCCGAGGCTTCTGTTTTCCCGCGACGTCGCGTTTCGACGGAGCCTTGCCGGTGGATGCCGCGTTTCCGTCACGGAGCCACCGGGATCGTCCTGTCGGTCCCTCTCGGCTCCCAACCACCGGAGATCTCATTCGATGACGCGTCCTGCGTACCTCGCCACCCTGCTCGCCGTGTCCGCGCTCGCGGCGCCCGGCCTGATTGGGCCGGCTTCGGCCTCGCCCTGCTCGGATCGGATCGCCGGGCTGGAGAAGCGGGTGAAGGCGGAGTCGACCGAGGCGATCTCGGCCTCGACCAGCGGCCAGGGCGCCGCGGCCAAGCGCGGCGGCGAAGGCGTGACCGGCACGGAAGGCAACGCGCCCGGCCAGTCGCCGCAGGCCCCGCCGGAGAAGTCGGCCGAGGCCGGAAAGGGCGGCGACGCCGCCCAGCAGGCCAAGGTGGCGCTCGACGAGGCCCGCACCGCCGACGGCAAGGGCGACGTCAAGGCCTGCGAGGCGGCGTTGACCCGCGCCGAGGCGCAGCTCAAGGCGGCGCCGTAAGCACGAGCCTCCGCCGGATGCGCGAGCCTCCGCCGTCGTCCGTCGGATGCGGGGGCCGGTGGAGGCTCGGTTGGGTTCGCGCGCCGGATCGGAAGGACCTATGGGGGGCGGAGCCGGTCGGGCGCGGACGTGCGGCGGGCTGAAAAAAACCGTTTGCGGCGACGACGCCGGCGGCGGTGAAACGGTTTGCGAAACGGTCGGTCGCGGCGAAACGATCGTGGGTCGGGGGCGGAGACCGTGTCCTCGCCCCGCGGAGGCTTCGTCAGGCCGTCGCGTCGAAGGCTAAGCGGGCGGAGGCGGCGCCGAGGGCGTGCGCGTTGCCGTTGAGCCCGGCGCAGAGGTCGTCGATCTCGGCGACGTCGAGGGCCTCGCCGGTCTCGGCGGCGATGGCGTCGATGAGGTGATCCTGGCGGGGGTCGAACGGATGACCCTGCATCCGGTAGAACTGGTAATAGCGCAGGGCCGCCAGGACGGTGTCGCGCTCGCGGGCCGTGACCGTGAAGTTCTGCATGGGCTTTTGGCTCCCGTGTGGCTTCATCGAACGCCGGTACGTGCCGCGGCAACCGCACCAAGCTTGTCCATTGTACGCACAGCGCCGTGAGCGTCCATGTCTTGACACGGCGATCCTGCGTGATTCGGCCGAGAAAGTCCGATTGCGCGCAAGCGGATATTGAGTTTCCGAACGCAATTCCCGTGGTTTTTCAAACCTGTGCGGTCGCAGCCTGCGTTATTCTGCAGGTGTTCCTGCGCCATTGCATCGGATCACGATGTGAGAGTGGCGAGGAAGGCCGGCACCGTCTCGCTGGCCGGGCCGTAGCGGGCCTCGTCGAACGCGTTCGCGTTGTCGGAGGGCTCGGCGTTCAGCTCGCAGGTCGGGATGTTCCGCGCCTGCGCCAGCCGCACGTAGCCGGCCGCCGGGTAGACCGCCCCCGAGGTGCCGATCGCGACGAACAGGTCCGCCGCCGACAGCGCCGCCTGGATCGCGTCGAGATGGTGGGGCATCTCGCCGAACCACACCACGTCGGGCCGCGACGTGCCGACCGCCGAGCATAGCGGGCAGGCATCGGCGACGTCGAGGTCGCCGGGACAGGGAAAGGTGCCGGCGCAGGCGGTGCAGCGGCCCTTCAGCAGCTCGCCATGCATGTGGACGACGGCACGCGAGCCCGCCCGCTCGTGCAGGTCGTCGACGTTCTGGGTGCACAGGAACAGCCGCCCGCCGCGCTCCGCCAGCGCCGCCTCGGCCTGCGCGAGCGCGACGTGGGCCGGGTTCGG
>NZ_VRUV01000694.1:0-1982 GCF_008039455.1 Methylobacterium sp. WL116 | reverse complement strand
CCGGACGCTGGCGGGCTTCGCCGCCGGCCTCGACCTGCGCCTGCCGAGCGGGTTCAGGCTCGGGCTCGTCGGCGGCTACGCCGAGAGCGCCCTCGACACCGCCGGTCGCCGCGAATCGGCCGGCGTCACCGGCGGGTTCGGCGGCGTCTACGGCGGCTACGAGCTCGGCCCGGTCTCGGTGCGGCTCGGCGCGGTCTACGCCGACGAATCCCTGCGCACCCGCCGCACCGTCGTCGTTCCGAGCGTGTCCGACACGCCGTCCGGCCGCTACGGCGGCAGCACGGTGCAGGGCTTCGGCGAGATCGGCTACCGGTTCCTCGTCGGAGCGCCCGCGCCGGCCGTGCTGGTGTCGAAAGTCGCGGAGCCCGGCGCGCTGGAGCAGGCAGCCCCGACCTACGTCGAGCCCTTCGTCGGTGGCGCCTATGTCGGCATCCACCGCGACCGCTTCGCGGAGACCGGCGGCGTCGCCGCCCTGACCGGGTCCGCCCGCGACTACGACCTCGCCGCCCTGACGGCGGGCCTGCGCGGGCAGACGGCGTTCGACCTCGGCCTCGGCCTGCCGCTCTCGGCGCACGCGCTCCTCGGCTACCGCCGGGCGTACGGCGACGTGGTGCCGAAGGCGCTGCTGTCCTTCGGTGCGGACCCGAGCTTCCTGGCGGCGGGCGTCCCGATCGATCGGGACGCGGTGGTGGCGGAGGTCGGCCTCGACCTGCGCCTGGCGTCCGGCGTGACCTTCGGCGCGGCCTATACCGGCCAGACCGGCGCGCGGGCGCAGGACCACGCGGTGAAGGGCAACCTCACCTGCCGGTTCTGATCCGGCCTGCCGACGGATGCCGGCCCGGGGCGGGCCGGCATCACACCCATCCTATCGCGGCGGGGGAGCCGCCGGGGGCGCCCCGCTCTGCTGCAGCAGCGGGGTGATGCGGCGGACCGTGACCCGGCGGTTCTCGCGCGAGGCGTTCTGCGTGTTCACCTTCAGGTACTGCTCGCCGTAGCCCTGCGTGGTCAGGTTCTCGGGCGGCACCTGGAAGTTCTGGGTCAGCACCGTCGCGACCGACTGCGCCCGCCGATCCGACAGCGACAGGTTGTCGACGTCGGCGCCGACCGCGTCGGTGTAGCCCTCGATCAGGAACACCTCCTGCGGGTTGGCGCGGATCGCCTGGTTGATCGCCGCCGCGATCGTCGAGAGCCGGGCGGCCTGGTCGGGCGTGACCGTGAACGAGGCGGTGTCGAAGGTGATCGTGTCGATGTCGACGCTGCGCATCCGGGCACGCAGCTGCGGGCTGTAGCGGACCTGGTCCAGCGTGTAGCGCCGGTCGACCGCCACCACCGGCGGGGCCGACAGGGCCTCGTAGACCGCGCGCTCGTCGGCCGCGCCGTAATCCACCACGTAGCGCTCGCGCGGGATGCGGATGTCGGGCGGCGGCAGGTCGACCACGTCCTCGTAGATCGGGCGCGGGGCGCCGCCGTAGCTGTTGTCGATCAGCACGACCTCGCGGCCGTCGCGGAAGCGGCGGTAGCGGCGCAGCATCCGGCCGTCGTCGTCCACCACCGTCACGATCTGCTCGCCGCCGGGACGGTCGAGATAGGTGTAGGTGTCCGGCCCGCGCCGCTCGCTGCGGTAGCCGCCGCCGCCGATGTCGCGGAAGCGCTCGTTCTCGTCGTGGCGGATGAAGTAGTTGTTCTGATCGCGCACGATGATCCGGCCGGGCTCGCGGATGTAGGTCCGCCCGTCCTCGTTGAACTCGCGGCGGTCGCGACGCACGCGGTCGTAGTCGCGCACGTCCTCGTCGTCGGTGCTGAAGCCGCCGGGGATGTAGCCGGGACGGCCGGGACGGTTGAAGCCGTCGCGGTCGCGGTCGCCGACGCGGCCCGTCGGCACGCCGCGCGGATCGTAGCCCTGCTGCCCGGGCTGGGCGCCCGGCTGCGTGTCGGAGCCGCGCAGCCCCGGCTGGCCGGGATTGCCCTGGCCCGGGCCGAAC
>NZ_VRUV01000693.1:0-1985 GCF_008039455.1 Methylobacterium sp. WL116 | reverse complement strand
AAGGCGCCCTCGGCGAGCTTGCCGCCGGCGGCGGCTTCCGGCGTGGCGCCCGCCCCCAGGGCGAGGCCGAAGGCGAAATTGCGCGATTGCGCGGAGGATGCGGTGAGCACCAGGTCGCCGAGCCCCGACAGGCCCATCAGCGTCTCGGGCCGGCCGCCGAAGCTTCGCGCGAACCGCATCAGCTCGGCGAAGGCGCGGGCGATCAGGGCGGCGCGCGCGCTCTCGCCGAGGCCGCGCCCGGCGACGATGCCCGATGCGATCGCGAGCACGTTCTTGCCGGCGCCGCCGATCTCGACGCCGCGGACGTCGTCGGTGTGGTAGAGCCGCAAGGCCGGGCCGGACAGCAGGCGCGCGAGGCGCGCCGCGAGGTCCGCATCCGCGGCCGCCAAAGTGACCGCCGTCGGCAGGTTGCGCGCGACGTCCACCGCGAAGCTCGGGCCGGACAGCACCGCCACGGGCGTACCCGCCGGCAGCACCTCGGCCGCCACCGCGCTCATGAAGGCGCCGGTCGTCCGCTCGATGCCCTTCGAGCACAGGACCACCGGCGTGCCCGGCGCGAAGGCGGGCGCGAGCTGCCCGAGCACCGCGCGGGAAGTCTGCGCCGGCGTGACCAGCAGCACCGCCTCGGCGGCGGCGAGGTCGTCGGCCTCGGCCGTCGCCCGGATGCGCGGATGCAGCTTCACGCCCGGCAGGTAGCGCGGGTTCTCGCGCTCGGATTCGAGGGTGGCGGCGGATCGGGCGTCGCGCAGCCACAGGGTGACCGGGCGCCCGGCCGCGGCGGCGGCGTTCGCCAGGGCCGTGCCCCATGCGCCGCCGCCGACGACCGCGACGGGTCGCGCGTTCTCGCTGCTCATGCGGGGTCTCCGGAACAATCCGCCGCCGCGAGCCGATAGAGCACGTGCCGCTGCAGCGGGTGGCCGGCGGTCAGCGCCGGATGGTCGAAATCGGCCTCGCGCACCATGCCGAGCCGCTCCATCACCCGTCGCGACGGCGCGTTGGCCAGCGCCGTGAACGCCACCACGCTCGGCAGCCCGCAGCGGCCGAACAGGTCGGCGAGCGCCAAGCGCGCGGCGCGCGTGGCGATGCCGCGCCCCCAGGCCTCGGGGCTCAGGCGCCAGCCGATCTCGATCAGGCTGCCCGGGCGCTCGCCCCCGGAAAACGGCATCGACCGCATCAGCCGCATCGCCCCGACGAAACCGAGGAACGGGCCGCCCGGCTCCTCGACCGCCCACGGCCCGAAGCCGTCGGCCTCGAAGCGGCGGTCGAGCGCCCGCGCCTCGGTCAGGCTCTCGGCGGGCGATTTCAGCTTCGGGAAATGGCGCATCACGGCGGGGTCGGCGTTCAGGCGCGCGAACGGCTCGTCGTCCGATCGGCGCCAACGGCGCAGGCGCAGCGAACCGGTCTCCAGGGTGTCGGGGGCCTTGGGCAGCCGGCGCTTGCCGCGCCATATCAGGGAGCGGCGGTTAAGCAGGGCGAGGTCGGCGCGGCCGGCGAGCACGGCGTTGCCGAGGTCGATCGCGACCGCGAGCCGGTCGGGCGGCATGTTGGCCCAGGCCGGCGCCGCCACGCTCTCGCGCCACGGCCCGTTGCAGGCGTTGTCGAGCAGGATGCGGGCGAAGCAGTGGTCGTTCACGACGGGCCAGTCGGGATGGTCCGGCGCGGCCTGCGGCAGGAGGCGGTCGACCAGCTCGCGCCACCGCGCCTGCGGCTCGCCGACGGGGGCTGGAGCCGCCTCCGGCTCGGGCTCCGTCACGCGGAGATCGCGGAGATTGCCGCGCGAGAGGATGTGGCGGGCGGCGCCGCTCATTCGGCGCTGGCCTCGGGGCGGGGGGAGTCGGCGAAGGGCCAGCGGGCGCGGGCCGGCGCGGTGATGTCGTCGGTCAGCCCGAGGCGCAGCCGCTCGATGCCGGCCCAGGCGATCATCGCGCCGTTGTCGCCGCAGAGCGCCAGCGGCGGGGCGACGAAGGCGAGGCCCGCCTCGCCTT
>NZ_VRUV01000692.1:0-1998 GCF_008039455.1 Methylobacterium sp. WL116 | reverse complement strand
GCCCCGGCGCGGTCCAGCCGCGGCGCCAGGCGAGGGCGACGAGCAGCGCGAGATTGACCCACTGGCTGATCGCGGTGGCGAGCGCGAGCCCGGCGACGCCGTAGGGGCCAGTGAGCCAGAGCTTGAGCACGACGTTGACGGCGATGGCGGTGAGCGAGGCCCAGAGCGGCGTCCGCGTGTCCTGCCGGCTGTAGAAGCTCGCCACCGCCGAGCGCACCAGCACCACCGCAGGCAGCGCCAGCCCGTAGGCGGCCAGCACCGAGGCGGCCCGCGCGGCATCCTCGGCCGAGAAGGCGCCGCGCTGGAACAGGGCGGCCATGGTCAGGCCGGGCAGCGTCAGGAAGGCCACCGTGAACGGGGCCGAGAGCGCGAGCGAGAATCCGGCGGCGCGGTTCTGGGCGGCGTGCGCCCCGGCGACGTCGCCGGCCGCGATCCGCCGGCTCATCTCCGGCAGCAGCACCGTGCCGGCGGCGATGGCGATGACGCCGAAGGGCAGCTGGTAGAGCCGGTCGGCGTACCACAGGGCCGAGACCGCGCCGGTCGGCAGCCAGCTCGCGATGATGGTGTCGGCAAACGTCGCGATCTGGAACCCGGCCGCGCCGATCACCGCCGGCCCGAGCACGGTGAAGAACCGGCGCATCGCCGGATCACGGACGGCCGGCGCGGTGAGCCGCGGCGCGACGCCGGCCCGCCGGCAGGCCCACCACAGCAGCGCGAACTGGAGCACGCCCGAGACCGCGACGCCCCAGGCGGCGGCGTGCGCCGCGTCGGGGAACAGGAAGGCCAGCGCGAACGCCGCCAGCATCGCGAGGTTCAGCAGCACCGGCGCGCCCGCCGCCACGGCGAAGCGGCGCTGCGCGTTCAGCACGCCGGAGAGCAGCGTCACCAGCGTCATGAACAGCAGGTAGGGGAAGGTGATGCGGGTGAGCGCCACCGCGAGGTCGAAGCGCTGCGGATCCTGCGAGAAGCCCGGCGCCAGCGCCCGCACCACCCACGGCATCAGCGGCAGCGCGAGCGCCAGCAGCGCGATCTGCACCGCCAGCATCAGCGTGAAGATCCGGTCGGCGAAACGCTGCGCCGCGCCGTCCGCGCCGGCCTCCGACAGCCCGGCATAGGCCGGCACGAAGGCGGTGTTGAACGCGCCCTCGCCGAAGATCGCGCGGAAATGGTTCGGCAGGCGGAAGGCGACGACGAAGGCGTCGGCCATCGGCCCGGCCCCCATCACCGCCGCCATCACCACATCGCGGCCGAAGCCCGTGACCCGCGACACCAGCGTCCAGCCCCCGACGGAGAGGATCGCGCGGATCACCGGTTCGTCCCGAATGCGAGTGCCGTCACGCCGCCCACCGTTGCTGAAGCCCGGCGGAGGCTTACGGTCGCGGCCGCCGGCAACGCAAGCGTGCGGCCGCTAGGGCCCCGTCACGCCAGGGTCTCGCCGCGGATCGGCAGGCGGCGGTGGCGCTGGCCGGTGGCGTGGTAGACCGCGTTGGCGATCGCCGCGTTGACGCCGATGATGCCGAGCTCGCCCAAGCCTTTCAGGCCGAGCGGGTTCACCTTCCGGTCCTCGTCGGGGACGAACAGGACCTCGATCTCGGGCGTGTCGGCCGCGGTGGGGACGAGGTATTCGGCGAGATCCGCGTTGCGGTAGTGGCCGCGGTCGAGCACGGTCTCCTCCAGCAGGGCCGAGCCGAGGCCCCAGATCATGCCGCCGGCGAGCTGGCTGCGGGCGGTCAGCGGGTTGAGGATGCGCCCGGCCGCGAACGCCCCGAGCAGGCGCGAAACCCGGATCTCCCCGGTCTCGGCGTGGACGCGGACCTCGGCGAACTGCGCGCCGAAGGCCCAGGACAGGTGCTCGCCGCCGCTGCTGAGGGTGATGTGGCCGGCCCGCAGCGCGTCGAGGCTCTTCGCGCCGCCGCCCTCGGGGACGAACTCGGCCAGGGTCTCGATCCCGGCGGGGTCGAGCCGGGCGACCGCCTCGTCGAGCGCCACGCCGCCCCC
>NZ_VRUV01000691.1:0-1999 GCF_008039455.1 Methylobacterium sp. WL116 | reverse complement strand
TAGACTTCCACGGCAAACATCCTGGGCCCCTCCCGAAAGAGAAGCCTCTCCACTGGCCGGCTTTTACCCCGGCCGCATCAGCACCCCGCCGACGCTCCAGTGGATGGTTTTGTCACCGCCCTACACATCGGCGACAGCCAATCCCCGAGGGGGGGCGCCCGACGTCCCGCGCGACCGGCTTCCGGCCTTTTTGCTTGAGTGTGAGGTGCCATTGGGGAAAACTCGCCTCAACCAAGGGTGGAAACGACATGCCAGGGTCGACGTTTCAAACCAATCCGGTGGACCTACCGAAGGTCCTCGACGACTGCCACCGGGGCGTCATGCAGCTCCCGGATTTCCAGCGTAGCTGGGTGTGGGACGAAGACCGTATCAAGAGTGTGGTCGCCTCGATCTCCCGGGCTTTTCCGATCGGCGCCTTGATGTCGCTCGACACGGGCGGGCCGGTGAACTTTAAGCCGCGCCCTGTCGAGGGCGCTCCAACGGAAGCGCGTGACGTCGTTCCGCAATCGCTCCTGCTCGACGGCCAGCAGCGCATGACGTCGCTCTACCAAGTGACGCTGCGCGGCAAGGTGGTCGAGACCGTCACCCCCAAGAAGAAGCGGGTCAAACGCTGGTTCTACATCGACATCCGCAAGGCGCTCGACGCTGACACGGACCGCGAGGAAGCGATCATCGGCATGCCCGAGAACCGGATTGAACGCGGCGATTTTGGTCGCGCGGGCGAGCTGGATCTCTCCTCGGCGGCGCAGGAATACGCCCAACTGATGTACCCGGTATGCCAGGTGTTCGATTGGGACAGCTGGCAGGACGGCTTCGATGAGTATTGGGCCGGTGACGAGCACAAGGCCGTCAAAGCCGCCTTTCGGACCTTCAAGAAGGAAGTGCTCGAGAACTTCAAACACTACCGCGTGCCGGTGATCGCCCTCGATCGCTCGACCTCGAAGGAGGCGGTCTGCGTTGTCTTTGAGAAGGTGAACACCGGCGGTAAAGCGCTCGATGCCTTCGAGCTGGTGACAGCCATGTACGCGGCCTCCGGCCATGAGCTGCGCAAAGACTGGTACGGCGACGAGAAGACTAAGGGGCGACACCGCCGCTTGGTGGATACTTTGCGTTTGGCGGACACAGAAAAAGGCATCCTGGCCGGGGTATCGAACACCGATTTCCTGCAGGCGGTGTCGCTCTTCTACACGCGCGACAGACGTCGAGCGGCGGTCGAAGCCGGCAAGGAAGGCAAGGAGCTGCCTGCGGTCTCCGGCAATCGCCAGGCCCTGCTCGATCTGCCTCTGGAGGCCTACATCCGCTACGAGACGCAGGTGGAAGCCGGCTTCGTCCGGGCGGCCAAGTTCCTGCACATGCTGCACATCTACCGCATCTTCGATCTGCCCTATCAGTCGCAAATCGTGCCGCTGGCGACGATCCTCGCCGATATCGGCGACGCCTGGGAGCACGAGGCCAACCGCACAAAGCTGTTCCAATGGTACTGGAACGGCGTCTTCGGCGAGCTGTACGGCTCGACTGTGGAGTCCCGGATCGCCCGCGACTTCGTCGAGGTGCCGGATTGGCAAAGGGGTGGCAAGGCGCCATCGACCGTCAGCGAGACGATCTTCCGCGCGGACCGCCTAAAGACCATGCGGATGCGCCTTTCAGCGGCCTACAAGGGCGTAAACGCGCTCCTGATGCGGAAAGGCGCCGAGGATTTTCGCTCGGGCCAGGCATTCGATCACACCGTGTTCTTCGGCGAGAATGTCGACATTCACCACATCTTTCCGCAGGCTTGGTGCAAGGGCAACGGCATCAGTCCAGCCGTCTACGACTCGATCATTAACAAGACGCCGCTGTCGGACCGTACCAACCGGATCATCGGCGGTGCGGTGACCTGACCGGTATTTTGGACCGAGCCAATCGAGAGGCTACTGCATGGTGGCGGCCATGGGTAGCCGGAAGGCCAGATTCGGGTAGCTGACGGGCGCGGGCGGCCGATAGCCCAGCGACGAATGCG
>NZ_VRUV01000690.1:0-2001 GCF_008039455.1 Methylobacterium sp. WL116 | reverse complement strand
GGCGAGCGACAGGGCGCCGGCCGCGCCCTTGAGCAGGCCGCGGCGGGTGCCGGTGCCGGACGCTTCGGCGAGGGGGGACCGGTCGAGGGTGAATTTCGGCTCGTCGTTACGCATCTGCGGCAGGATCCTGACCTTGAAAACTACGCCGGCGCCCGCCGATCCGCGCACGAACGCGCCCCGCTGCCCGGAAGGATCTTCGGGGCGGAGCGGATCGCATCAGCGGCGTTGCTGGCGGAGGCGGTGCCGTCTCCATTGACGGACGGTGCGCTCAGCAGGTTTCGTGCCAGGCTAGCGCAAGTGAAGACTGGCCGAGGCTCGGCGCAAACCTGCCGTCGCATTGAGCTTTTCGCCCCGGGACATCCCTTCGCAGCGCACAAAAAACGCGCGCCGGCGCCGGGATTACGGATCGTGACGTAATCGTGCGTCGTTTCGCGAAACGCCGCGGTTTCGGCGGGCGGGATGCTGTGCAAACGCGGCGCGCTCGACTAACCGGGGCGCACGTCAACACCGCGCGACCGCGAACGATCATGCTCCAGACCACGCCGTCCCCCCTGTCGGCCCGCCGGGTCCTCGCCGCGAGCTTCGTCGGCACGGCGATCGAGTTCTTCGATTTCTACATCTACGCCACCGCGACCGCGCTGGTGATCGGCCCGGTCTTCTTCCCGCCCGGCGAGCCCGGCGTGCAGCAGCTCAGCGCCTTCGCGACCTTCGCGATCGCCTTCCTGGCGCGGCCGGTGGGCGCGGCCCTGTTCGGGCATTTCGGCGACCGGGTCGGGCGCAAGGCGACGCTGGTCGCCTCGCTGCTGATCATGGGCGTCTCGACGGTGCTGATCGGCTGCCTGCCGACCTACGCCACCGCCGGCTGGTGGGCGCCGGCGATGCTGTGCCTGCTGCGCTGCGGCCAGGGAATCGGCTTCGGCGGCGAGTGGGGCGGCGCGGCCTTGCTCGCGGTCGAGAACGCGCCGGCGGGCCGGCGCGCCTGGTACGGCATCTTCCCGCAGCTCGGCGCGCCGGTCGGCTTCATCCTGGCCAACGTCAGCTTCCTGGCGCTCAGCTTCGCCCTGAGCGCGGAAAGCTTCCAGGCCTGGGGCTGGCGGCTGCCGTTCCTGGCCTCGGCCGCGCTGGTCGGCGTCGGCCTCTACGTGCGGCTCAAGCTCAGCGAGACGCCGGCCTTCAAGGCGGCGCTCGCGCAGGCCAAGCCCGAGCGCGTGCCCTTCGCCGCGATGGTGACCGGGCACGGCCACGCGCTCGTCGTCGGCACCCTGGCGATGGTGGCGGTCTACGCCGTGTTCTACATCTCCACCGTCTTCGCCCTCGGCTACGGCACTGCGGCGCTCGGCTACGCGCGGCCGGCCTTCCTGCTGTTCGAGTGCATCGCCGTCTGCTTCATGGCGCTCGGCATCGCGCTCTCCGGCGCCAACGCCGACCGCTTCGGGCGCAGACCGGTGCTGATGGCCGGCATGGTGGTGGCGTTCGGCCTCGGCGGGCTGCTCGGGCCGATGCTCGGCTCCGGCTCGGGCGCGGTCGTCCTCGCCTTCCTCTGCCTCAGCCTGTTCACGATGGGCTGGATCTTCGGGCCGATGGGCGCCCTGCTGCCGGAGCTGTTCCCGACCCGGGTGCGCTACACCGGCGCCTCGGTGACCTACAACCTCGCCGGCATCGTCGGAGCCTCCGGCGCCCCCTACATCGCCCAGCGCCTGGTCGACTGGGGCGGGATCGCCTGGGTCGGCGCCTACCTGGCGGTCACGGCGGTGATCAGCTTCCTCGCGGTGCTCGCGATGCCGGAGACGCTGCGCAAGGGCGTGTGAACGGCGACCGTCGGCCGGCCGGGCTCCTGCGCCCGATCAATTCCGCTTGTCGAGGGGCCGCCCGAGGAGGCGCGCGAACTCGGCCTCGATCTCCTCCACCGAGAACGGGTTGGCGGCGGGCTTCGGAGGCGCCGAAGCGGGTGCCGGCGGGGTCTCGACCTTCGGCGGCGGGGGAGGCGGCGCGGGCTCGACC
>NZ_VRUV01000068.1:0-13704 GCF_008039455.1 Methylobacterium sp. WL116 | reverse complement strand
GCCTCGGCCGCCTGCAGGCCGGCCCGCGCCTTCGCCATCGCCGCGGCCTTGGCGCCGGTCTCGGCGTTCAGCGCTTCGAGGAAGGCGGTCCAGTTCCCGCGCAGCGCCGGCGGCATCTCGGCGTCGAGACGGTCGCGCAGCTGCGCCATCCGGGCGACGGGGCTGTCCGCCGGCCCCGCCCCGTCCGAATCGTAGACGCCGACGCCGCACACCTGGTCGCCCGCGCGGGTGTAGTAGGTGGTCTTCTGGAGCGCGACGGTGCTGCCCGGCTTGGGGAACAGGTAGCGGATCTCGGCGACCGTGCCGGCCTTGGCCGTCTCCAACATCTGGCGGATGAAGTAGGTGCCGTTGCTGTCGTGCAGGTCGCGCACGTTCTGGCCCTGCAGGATCGGGTTGGGATGCGCGCTCATCACGCCGTCCGGCCCGACGCAGAAGACGTAGGTGTCGGCGGTGCGGAACCCCGCCTCCCCCTTGGTGAAATGCGTGAGCGCCGCCGGCGCGTCGGCCGCGATCGCCGCGACGACGTGCTTCAGCATCCACTTGGCGGAGGCTTCCGAGCCGGCATCGCCGCAGGAGACCGGCGCCTCCCCGTCGCCGCAGGCGCGCCCTTGCTGGGGCGTCGCCGCCAACCCGATCGCGGCGAGGAGGGACGCAGCGAATACGGAGCGAAGCAATGCCATCGGTCGCGCCTCGACGATCAAGCGAAGGCCCGCGCGCGGCGGCAAGGCGTGCGCACGTCCGTTGCAAATGGATCCGTGGCTCGACAAGTCATGGTCGAAGCAGCCGGGATGGACGGCAGCTTCCATCGATTTCGTCGAATCTTCAAGCGCGAAATCGAGCATTCGAAACGCGCGAAAACAGTAGACCGGCGCGCGTCGGCGCCGGTGTATCTCCTGCGGGCCGAGGGCGCGACCCGTCCGCGGGTCGCGCCCTCGGCGCCGGGCATCGGCGTGGCCGTGGCGCGGCTCAGGTCCGCCAGGGGTGGGCCGGCAGCTCGGTCTTGCCGATCGTGCTGGCGCCGGCCTCGGCCACCACGTGGTCGTTCTCCACGGTCGAGCCGCTGACGCCGATGGCGCCCGACATCTCGCCGTCCGCGTCGACGATCGGGATGCCGCCGGGGAAGGTGATCAGCCCGTCGTTCGAGTGCTCGATGCCGTAGAGCGGGCCGCCCGGCTGCGACAGCGCGCCGATCTGCCCGGTCATCATGCCGAAGAACACCGAGGTCTTGGCCTTCTTCTGGGCGATGTCGATCGAGCCGACCCAGGCGCCGTCCATGCGGTAGAACGCCTTCAGGTTTCCGCCGGAATCGACGACGGCGATGCACATCTGCGTGCCGAGTTCGGCGGCCTTGGCTTTGGCGGCGGCGATCGCGGTCTCCGCCTGCTCGATGGTGACGTGCATGGTGTCATCTCCCTGATGGCGCCGCCGGACCGGGGCGCGTCGTCCCCGCAGCCTCGGCGGGGATACCGATCGACAACGGTCGAGGTTGCGCCCGGTGCCGAGAACAAGGACGGCCGCCCCGGATGTCCCGGGGCGGCCGCGGATCGATCGCGTCGGTCGGCCTGCCTCTGCCGGCCTACTTGGCCGACATCGCGTTGGCCTTCTCGATCAGCGCCTCGGCCATGCGGATCGAGGCGATGTCGATCAGGCGGCCGTCGAGGGAGACGGCGCCGCGGCCGGCCTTGGCGGCTTCTTCCATCGCCACGAGGATGCGGCGCGCCTTGGTGACCTCGGCCTCGGACGGGGTAAACACCTCGTTGGCGAGGTCGATCTGCGAGGGGTGGATCGCCCACTTGCCCTCGTAGCCGGCCGACGCGCAGCGCCGGGCCGCGGAGGTGTAGCCGTCGGGATCGGAGAAGTCGCCGAACGGGCCGTCGATCGGGCGCAGGCCGTAGGCGCGGCAGGCCACCAGCATGCGCTGCTGGGCGAACAGCCACGGATCCTGCCAGTGGGTCTCGCGCTTGCCGCTCTCGTCCTTGTCGGTGAGCACGCTGTAATCGGGGTTCACCCCGCCGATGACCTGGGCGCGGGCGCGGCAGGACGCAGCGTAGTCGGCGACGCCGAAGGACATCGCCTCGAGGCGCTTCGAGGAGGTCGCGATCGCCTCGACGTTGGCCATGCCGAGCGCGGTCTCGATCAGCACCTCGAAGCCGAGCTTCTTCTCGCGCTTCTTGGCCTGCTCGATCTGCGTCACTAGCACGTCGATCGCGTAGACGTCGGCCGGCACGCCGACCTTCGGGATCAGGATCATGTCGAGGCGCGGACAGGCTTCGACGATGTCGACCACGTCGCGGTACATGTAGTGGGTGTCGAGACCGTTAATGCGGATCATCATGGTCTTCGAGCCCCAATCGATATCGTTGAGGGCAGCGATGATGTTGGTGCGGGCCTTCTCCTTGTCGTCCGGCGCGACCGCGTCCTCGAGGTCGAGGAAGATCACGTCGGCGTTCGAGGTGGCCGACTTCTCCATGAAGGTCGGGTTCGAGCCCGGCACCGCGAGTTCGGAGCGGTGGAGCCGCGGGGTGGCCTGCTGGACGAGGGTGAAGCTCATGGGGGGTCTCCTGTTTCCCTGGGAGGTCGAGCGGCTTGCGGTGCCGCCGTCAGAGCGCGGGCTCAGCTAGGCCGCCCGAACCGTCGGTTTCAACATGGGCCTGCGCGTTCTCGGCGACAGGCCTAGGCGATACGTTTGCATCAGCCGGTCGCACCGAAGCCGACGGCGATGCAGTTGATCGAGAGCAGGAGCGCGGATTTCACCGCCTCGCGCTTGTCCTCGTCGGTCTCGGCGCGGAACCGGCGCAGCAGCTCGACCTGCTCGCGGCCGACCTGGTTGATCGTCGGCAGGCGGCCGGTGAGACGGTCGCGGAACAGCGGCGCGCGCTCGGCCAGCTCCCGCCCGCCGGTGATCCGCAGCACCATCTCGCGCGTCAGCGCGTACTCGGCCTCGATCATCCCGAAGATGCGGTCGCGGATCTCCGGGTCGGCGACGAGGCCGGCGTAATCCCGGGCGATGCCGAGATCGACCATCAGCAGCGTCTTCTCGACCTCGTCGAGGATCAGGCGGAACAGCCGGCATTCCTGGAACAGGCGCTTGAGCAGCGCTTCGCCCTGGTCGCCGCGCACGTCGAGGAAGCTGCGGATGCCGGAGCCGACGCCGTACCAGCCGGTGACGACGTGCCGGTTCTGCGACCATGCGAACACCCAGGGGATCGCGCGCAGGTCGCTCAGCGACTTCGCCCCGAAGCGCCGCGCCGGGCGCGAGCCGATGTTGAGCAGCGCGATCTCGTCGAGCGGGCTCGCGGCCTGGAAGTAGTCCACGAGGCCGTCGGCCTGGAGCAGGTTGACGTAGGCCGCGCGCGAGGCGCCGGACAGCGCCTCCAGCGCATCGTCGAACTCGTGCCGGGGCTGGTTCGCACGCTGCCGCTCGGATTGCAGCGCGTGTTCGAACACGGAGGCCGCCAGCAGCTCCATCTGGTAGGCGGCGGTGCCGCGGTTGGCGTACTTGAACGAGACCACCTCGCCCTGCTCGGTGGTGCGGAAGCGGCCGTTGATCGAGCCGGGCGGCTGCGCGTCGATCCCGCGCTGAGTCGGCACGCCGCCGCGGCTCACCGAGCCGCCGCGCCCGTGGAAGAATGCGATCGGCACGCCGGCTTCCTTGCCGAGCGCCGTCAGCTTCGCCTGCGCCTTGTACAGCTCCCAGTTCGAGGCGACGAAGCCGCCGTCCTTGTTCGAATCCGAGTAGCCGATCATCACCTCCTGCACGCCGCCCTGCCAGCGGGTGGAGCGGCGGACCACCGGGATGCCGACGAGCTCCTTCATGATCGCCGGCGCGGCGCGCAGGTCCTCGATGGTCTCGAACAGCGGCACGATCGGCAGCGGGCAGATCTCGGTGCCGGCGGCGTCGAGGTAGAGGCCGGCCTCCTTGGCCAGCAGGTAGGCGCCGAGGATGTCGGGCACCGAGCGGGTCATCGACAGGACGAAGGCGCCGAACGCCTCGCGGTCGAGGGTGTCGCGCATCTCGCCGACGAGCGCGAAGGTGGCCAGGGTCTCGCGGGCGTCGTCCGGTAGGCCCTCGAACGAGGTTTCGCCGGTCCGCGGCCGCGCCAGCTCGGCGACGAGCCAGACCTTCCACTCGGGCGACTCGAGGTCCGGCGGCGCCTTGCCGCCGCTCTGGCGGGCGTAGAGCGCGTGCAGCGTCTTCGTGGTGCGGGTGGTGTTCTCGCGCAGGTCGAGGCGGACGGTGGAAAACCGGAAGATCTCGACCATGCGCCGCACCGGCCGCACGAGGTCGGTGGCGAGCGAGGTGCACTTGGCGTCCGCGAGGCCCTGCTCCAGGGTGCGCAGGTCGTTGATCAGCCCGTCGGCGCTCGGGTAGTCCGGCCCGCTCGTGCGGCCGCCCTCGTTGCGCCGGATCGTCGCCTCGATCTTGCGCAGGATGCAGGACAGGTACTGGCGATAGGCCTCGCCGGGGTTGCGGCCGGCGATCGCCTTGGCGTCGCCGCTCTCGGACAGGGCCCGGGCCAGCTCGGCCCGGAAGGTCTCGGGCACCGGCATCGAGCGTTCGGTGAGCGACAGCACCCGGCCGAGATGGAGCACGCCGTCGCGGTAGCGCCTGAGCGAGGCGAGCGCGTTCCACTTCAGCGTCTCGCGGGTGACGCTGGCGGTGACGTAGGGATTGCCGTCGCGGTCTCCGCCGATCCAGGAGCCGAACTGGAAGAAGGCCGGCACCTCGAACTTCTCGTCCGGATAGTACTGCGCCAGGGATTCCTCGAGCGAGTAGACCACCTCCGGCAGCATCTCGAACAAGGTCTCGTCGAAGAAGTGCAGGCCCCAGGAGACCTCGCGCTCGACGGTGGCCTTCTCCAGGTGCAGCTCGCCGGTCATCCAGACCAGCTCGATCTGGTCGCGCAGCTCGTTCATCAGGCCGTTGCGCTCGCGCGTGGTCCAGCGCGGCAATTCGAGCTCGCGCAGCACGAGGTAGATGCGCCGGAACTTCTCCAGCACGGTCACGCGCTTGCCCTCGGTCGGGTGGGCGGTGATCGTCGGGCGGATGCGCAGGTCCTTCAGCAGGGCATGGATCTGCGGCGCCGGGATGCTGCCGGCCGAGGCTTCCGCCAACACCTTGGCGAAGGACCCGCCGAGGGCCGAGCGGCCCTCCGTGCGCTCGACGTGCCGGCGCCGGCGCATGGCGACGTTCTGCTCGGCGATCGACAGCAGCTGGAACCAGATGCCCTGCACCTGGAGCGCCCGGGCCAGCATCTCGGGCGTGAAGGTCGAGATGTCGGCGGTGCCGTGCAGCACGGCCTCCAGCTCCGGCTCGTGCCGCCGCGCCACGTCGAGCAGCGCGTGGAACAGGATGTCGAGGGCTTCCTTCGACGAGGTGCCGGTGATCACCGGCGGCGCGAAGGCGTTCTCGTCGGCATGGCCGAGGGAGGCGTGAAGGGTCTTTGGCATCGGATCAAGCCACCTGGGGCGGATATCGTTTTGGCGGGGGTGGCACCGCGCGGCCCCCTCTCCCGAGCGGGAGAGGGTCGGGGTGAGGGGCTAGGTCATTCCGGAGAGGTCACGCCCCTCACCCTGTCCCCCTCCCGAACGGGAGAGGGGACCCGCGCTTCAGGTTCGCGCTTCGGGCGCTACGCCGCCCGCCGCATCACCTCGGCGACGGTGTCGCCGAACGAGCCGGGATCGGGCGCCACGGTCAGCCCGTAGGACCGCATGATCTCGGCCTTCTCGGCCGCGCTGTCGCCGGTGGCCGAGATGATCGCGCCGGCATGGCCCATGCGGCGGCCCTTCGGCGCCGTGAGCCCGGCAACGAAGCCGATCACGGGCTTCGAGAAGTTCGCCTTGATCCAGGCCGCGGCCTCGGCCTCCTGCGGGCCGCCGATCTCGCCGATCATCAGCACGGCCGCGGTCTCCGGGTCCTGCTCGAACAGCGCGAGGTGGTCGAGGAAGGACGAGCCGTTGATCGGGTCGCCGCCGATGCCGACCGAGGTCGAGATGCCGATGCCGTGCGCCTTCATCTGCGAGGCGGCCTCGTAGCCGAGCGTCCCCGAGCGCGAGATCACGCCGACGTTGCCCTTCAGGTAGATGTGCGGCGGCATGATGCCGAGCATCGACTTGCCGGGCGAGATGATGCCGGCGCAGTTGGGGCCGACCACCATGGTGCGGCGGTCCTTGGGGTAGCGCATCAGGTAGCGCTTCACCCGCATCATGTCCTGGGCCGGGATGCCGTCGGTGATCGAGCAGACCAGCTTCAGCCCGGCATCGGCCGCCTCCATGATCGCGTCCGCGGCGAAGGGCGGGGCGACGAAGGTGATCGACGTGGTGGCGCCCGTCGCCTCCACGGCGTCCTTGACGGTGTTGAACACCGGCAGGCCGAGATGGGTCTTGCCGCCCTTGCCGGGGGTGACGCCGCCGACGACGTTGGCGCCGTAATCCTTCATCTCCTTGGCGTGGAAGGTGCCCTTGTCGCCGGTGATGCCCTGGACGATGATCGGGGTGGTCTCGTCGATGAGAATGCTCATGGCGGTATCCTTCGCTTATCTCACGGACGTCAGTGCTTGGTGCCGTTGCAGGCCTCGACGGCCTTGCGCGCGGCCTCCGACAGGGTCTCGGCGGTGATCAGGTCGAGCCCGCTCTCGGCCAGGATGCGTTGCCCGGCCTCGACGTTCGTGCCGGCGAGCCGGACGATCAGCGGCACCTCGATCTTCACCTCGCGCGCCGCCTGGACCACGCCCTCCGCGACCCAGTCGCAGCGGTTGATGCCGGCGAAGATGTTGACGAGGATCGCCTTCACGTTCTTGTCCGACAGGACGAGGCGGAAGGCGGTGGCGACGCGCTCGGGGCTCGCGCCGCCGCCGACGTCGAGGAAGTTCGCCGGCTCGCCGCCCGCGTGCTTGATCATGTCCATGGTCGCCATGGCGAGGCCGGCGCCGTTGACGATGCAGCCGATCTCGCCCTCCAGCCCGATGTAGCTGAGGTTGTGCTCGGCGGCCTGGGCCTCGCGCGGGTCGCCCTGCGATGGGTCGTGCATGTCGGCGATGTTGCGGCGGCGGAACATCGCGTTGTCGTCGAACGACATCTTGGCGTCGAGCGCCAGCACGCGGTCGTCCTTGGTGACGACGAGCGGGTTGATCTCCAGCATGGTGCCGTCGCAGTCGCGGAACGCCCGGTAGGCGTTCATGATCGTCTTCACCGCGGCCGAGACCTGCTTGATGTTGAGGCCGAGCTGGAACGCGATCTCGCGGGCCTGGAACTGCTGCAGGCCGACGGCCGGCTCTACCACCACCTGGATCAGCGCCTCGGGCTCGCTGGCCGCGATCTCCTCGATGTCCATGCCGCCGCGCTGGGAGGCGATCACGCGGACGCGCTCCGCCTTCCGGTCGAGGACGTAGCCGAGATACAGCTCGCGCTCGAACGGGTCGGCGGTCTCGACGTAGACCCGCTGCACCGGCTTGCCCTCGGGCCCGGTCTGGAGGGTGACGAGGCGCTTGCCGAGCAGCTCGCGGGCGGCGTCGCGGACCTCGTTGTAGGTCCGGCACAGCTTGATCCCGCCGGCCTTGCCGCGGGCGCCGGCATGGATCTGGGCCTTCACCGCCCAGAACGAGCCGCCGAGCTCGGTCGCGGCGTAGACGGCCTGGTCGGCGCTGAAGGCGACGGCGCCCTTGGGAACCGCGACGCCGAAGCTCGCGAGCAGCTCCTTGGCCTGATACTCGTGCACGTCCATCGGGCGCCTCCTTCGGTACTGTTCTTGGCTGCGTTTCTACGCCCTCATTTTACTTTGGGGGAGAGCAGTGTCGCATTAAATTTTTTTGCATTCTCGTTGAGTTCGCCTTGATCGGCGAAGGAATGCTTGCGGTCTTCTTGTTGCGTCGCACAATCTTCTGGCGACGATCGTTTCCCGACTTCGCAATTCGCCCGTCGGCGGTCCCCGATCGCCGCCGATCGGGGACCGCCGACGGGCTTCGCGTCAGCTCACTTTGGCCTTGACCACGTCGTAGACCTTCTCGTTGAGCGGGCCGGCATCGCCGAGCAGCGCCTCGAGCTCGGTCAGGCGCCCCTGCGCGAAATCGCGGTCGTCGAGGCCCTTGGCATTGACGTAGACGTTCAGCGCCGCGCTGCGCAGGCCGGCATGGGCCGAGAGCACGGCGACGCCGGCATCCGAGATGACGTTGAGGTTGCCCTTGTCGGCGACGACCTCGGCGAGGTCGATCACCGCGCGGCAGGCGCGGCAGCAGGCGAGCGGCACGTCGGTCGCCACCTTCAGCGCCGCCTGGATCCGCTCGGCGCGGACCGCCTTCTCGTCGTCGGTGGCCTTGGGCAGCCCGTAGGCCCCCATCACCGCGTCGAAGGCGGCGACGTCCTCGGCGATCATGCCGGTGAGCTGCGCCCGCAGCGCCTCGGACTGGACGAGCATGTCCTTCAGCTCGGCCTCGACCTCGACGTACTTCTTCTTGCCGATGGTGAGGTTGCACACCATCGAGACCAGGGCCGCGCCCATGGCGCCGGAGATGGCGGCGGCACCGCCGCCGCCGGGGGTCGGGGCGGCGCTGGCCAGCCCGTCGAGGAAGGTCGCGATCGTATCGTGCTCGGCCATGCGCCCCACTCCCCCGTTCAGGCCATCTTCTTGGCGAGCGCGTAGATCTCCTCGGCATCCAGCACCTGCTCGGTGCTGTCGAAGAGCTGGCCGACGCAGGCGCGATGGAGCTTCAGCTTCAGGCCGCCGATGCCCAGTGCGCCGAACGACTTCTTGCCGTGCCGGTCCTTGCCCTTGTCCATGGCGTCGATGCCGCCGAAGCCGAGCGGCGGCTGGGCGTTGTAGTCGGCCACGAACTCGATCGAGGCCTCGTCCTTCCAGGCCGACTCGGGCAGCAGCTCGATGCCGATGGCGCCGGCCGAGAACACCAGGTTCTTGCCCTTGACGATCTCGGCGCGCGAGGCCTCGTCCGGGGTCGCGGCCGCCGTCACGGCGACGCCGAAGCGCTTGTTGACGGCGTCCGCCGCCGCCTGCGCGCGGTCGAGCTGACGGGCGGCGAGGACGACCTCGGCGCCCTCCTGGGCGAGCAGCGCCGCCGAGCGCATGCCGACCGGGCCGGTGCCGGCGAGCACCACGGCCTTCTTGCCCTCGAGCGAGCCGGCGGCCTTCGCCACCAGAGCGACGCCGGCGGCGGCGGTGGTGTTCGAGCCGTTGGAATCGAGCATGGTCGAGACGCGGAACGGGCCGAAGAAGCGCTTCTTCACCGCCTCGAGCACCGCCTCGCCGGCCGCCATGTTGCCGCCACCGACGAAGATCGCCGTCGACTTCTTCTCCGAGCCGCCGCGGGTGTAGATCGTGCCGTCGACGAGCGCGCCGACGTTCTCGGGCGTCACGCCGCCGTAGCCGGTGATGTGGTCGGCGCCGCCGTCGTAGCCGACGACGGTGTCGAACACGGACGGCATCGCATCGGTGTCGAACAGGAACAGAAGCTTCTTCATGGTGCGTCCTCTCGCCCGCGTCTCGGCGCGGATGGCGTTCGTGTTGGAAATTGGGTTCGGGCTCGTCGGTCGCTCAGCCACCCTCCCCCTCTGCGGGGGAGGGTGGCCCGCGAAGCGGGTCGGGAGAGGGGCAGCGCGACGTTCGGAAACGTGGCTCCCCTCTCCCGACCCTCGCTGACGCGAGGCCCACCCTCCCCCGCAGCGGGGGGAGGGAGAGTTCGACCTAGACCACGTTCTGCGGCTTGCCGGCGACGAAGGCCTCGACGTTGTCGACGAGCTGGTCGGCCAGGATCTGCATCGCCTCCTTGCTGGCCCAGGCCACGTGCGGCGTGACGATCAGGTTCGGCAGGTCGAGGTCGCACAGGATGTTGCCGTTCTTGGGCGGCTCCTGCACCACCACGTCGAAGCCGGCGCCGCCGATCGTGCCGGCCTTCAGCGCCTCGGCCAGGGCCTCCTCGTCCACCAGCCCGCCGCGGGCGGTGTTGATGAGGATCGCGTGCTTCTTCATCTTCGCCAGCTGCTCGGCGCCGATCATGTTCCGGGTCTCGGGCGTCAGCGGCGCGTGCAGCGTGATGACGTCGGACTGGGTCAGGATCGTCTCGAGGTCGACGAGGCCCTCCTGCGGGAAGACGTCGTAGGCGATGACCTTCATGCCGAGCGCTTCCGCCCGCTTGCCGATCGACTTGCCGAGCGCGCCGTAGCCGACGATGCCGAGCGTCGAGCCGGCGATGTCGTGGATCGGGTAGTCGAAGTAGCAGAACTGGGTCGACTTGTTCCAATCGCCCCGGCGCACCGAGTTGGCGTAGGGCACGATCGCGCGCCGCAGGGCGAAGATCAGCGCGATGACGTGCTCGGGCACGGTGTTGAAGGCGTAGTTGCGGATGTTGACGACGGTGATGCCTTGCGCCTTCGCCTGCTCCTTGTCGACCACGTCGGTGCCGGTGGCGGCGACGGCGATGAGCTTGAGGTCGGGCAGCTGCTTCAAAGTGTCGGCGCGCATCGGCACCTTGTTGATCAGCGCGATCTCGGCGCCCTGGAGCCGGGAGACGATCTCCTCCGGTGTCCAGGTCGAATCGTATTCCTTGTAGTCGTGCGGGAAGTTGAACGGCCGGACCGTGGCGTCGAGGGACTCGCGGTCGAGGAATACGATCTTCTTCGTCATGGAACGCCTTTCATGCGACGGCCGGATCGGGCCCTGCCCGCGACGCGCCGGTCGCGGCGATCCCGATCCGGTTCGAGATGATCCCCTCTCGTCCGGGATGGCGCGGGGGCGTCGCCGCCCCCGCGCGATGGTGTCGGCCTTAGCGTCAGCCCCGGGTGAGCGGATGCTCGCGCAGGTAGCTCGACGCGGCGGCGACGCCCGAGCCCGGGGTGACGTGCACGCCGCAATCGATCATCGCCATCTCGGCGCCGGCGATCGCGCCCAGCAGCGACAGCTCGTTGAGATCACCGAGGTGGCCGATGCGGAACACCTTGCCGGCGACCTGGCTGAGGCCGGCGCCGAGCGAGAGGTTGTAGCGGTCGTAGGCGTGCTTGATGATCTTGGCCGCATCAACGCCCTCGGGCGCCAGGATCGCCGTCACCGTGTCGGAGTTCCACTTGGGCTCCTTGGCGCAGGTCTTCAGGCCCCACGCCGCCACGGCCTGACGGGTCGCCTCGGCGAGCACGTGATGGCGGTGGTAGACGTTCTGCAGCCCCTCTTCCTTGATGCACTCGAGAGCCTCGCGCAGGCCGTAGAGCAGCGGAAGCGGCGGGGTGTAGGGGAAGTAGCCGGTCGGGTTCTGCTTCAGCTGGTCGGACCAGGCGAAGTAGACGTGTCCGAGGCGGTCGTTGCCGCCGGCGGTGCCTTCGGAGGCCTTGATCGCCTTGGCGCTGGCGCAGAGCACGCCGAGGCCGGCGGGGAGCATGAAGCCCTTCTGCGAGCCGGCGATGGCGCAATCCACCTTCCACGCGTCCATCTCGAACGGCAGCGAGCCGATCGACGAGATGCCGTCGACGAACAGCAGCGCCGGGTGGCCGGCGGCGTCGATCGCCTTGCGGACCGCGCCGATGTCGCTGGTGACGCCGGTCGCCGTCTCGTTGTGGACGACCATCACGGCCTTGATCTTGTGCTCGGTGTCGGCGCGCAGCGCCTGGCCGATCTTCTCCGGGTCGGCGCCGGTGCCCCAAGCCTCGTCCTGCACGATGACGTCGAGGCCGAGGCGCTGGGCCATGTCGACCCAGAGGTGGCTGAACTGGCCGTAGCGGGCGGTCAGGACCTTGTCGCCGCGGCAGAGCGTGTTCGCCAGGGCCGATTCCCAGATGCCGGTGCCGGAGGACGGATAGAAGATGATCGTGCCCGCCTCGGAGCCGAACACCATCTTGGCGTCCTGGAACAGCGGCTTCACCAGCGCCGGGAAGTCGGGCGAGCGGTGGTCCTCCGAGGGGACGTGCATCGCGCGCAGCACGCGGTCCGGGATGTTGGTCGGGCCGGGAATGAAGAGGTGATTGCGTCCGGGGCGCCGCGTTGCAGCCATGGGGTGTGTCCTCCGATTACCAAAAAACGTTGGCCGGCAAGCCGGCTTCAGGAACGATGCGCCGGCTTGCGACGCATGGGCGTGTGGTGATCCGTGGGCGGTCTGGTGAGGGGGACGCCGAACCGGCGCGGCCGGAAGCGCGCGGGAGGGCTGTCCCGCGCGGAACTTCCGCGTCGTCGGTCGGTCGCTTCACCGGGCGATGCGGAGCGGCGGAACGGTCTGGCACCGCTCGCGGTCGCGGCATGGATCCATGCCGGTCGCCTCCGAAAAGCCTCGTCTTCCATGCGTCGGCCGTGGCCGTCGCGCAAGCCGCGGAATGCGGATCCTGCACGCCGGCGCTGCGCCGACCCTCGACACCTTCCTCCCCGTCGTCCCGCCCCGGCTCACGATCCAAGTGGTTCACGATCCAAGTCGACCATCCAGGTCGGCGATCCATTGGCCGTCGCCGGCGCCGGCCTTACGGCAGGCGATCGCTTTGAATCCATTATGAACGCCGAAGCTCCACAAGCAAAACTGGAAAAACTTCCCGGACGACGAAAAAAAATTGTCGTGCACTGCAGCAAACCGGCGAAGGATCTTCGCATTGCTTGCTGCATCGCAGCATCGGATGCGCGCCACCGTCATCAAACTGAGACGCGTTTCCGGTTTGGCTCGGCCGAAGACCGCCGGGAGATGCTCGTGGCCGACGACACGGAAGGGACGACCCGCGTCCGCACCCTGTTCCTCTCAGACCTGCACCTCGGCACCCGCGGCTGCCAGGCCGGGCTGCTCCTGGACTTCCTGAAGGACTACGACGCCGACACGCTCTACCTCGTCGGCGACATCGTCGACGGCTGGCAGCTCCGATCGGGCTGGTACTGGCCGCAGGGGCACAACGACGTGGTGCAGAAGCTCCTGCGCAAGGTGCGCAAGGGCTCGAGCCTGGTCTACGTGCCGGGCAACCACGACGAGTTCCTGCGCGACTACATCGGCACCACCTTCGGCGGGATCGAGATCGCCGAGAGCCGCATCCACGAGGCGGCGGACGGGCGGCGCTACCTGGTGATCCACGGCGACCAGTTCGACATGGTGGTGCGCCACGCCCGCTGGCTCGCCCATCTCGGCGACGGCGCCTACACCTTCGCGCTGTTCGTCAACACCGGCCTGAACAAGCTGCGCCGCCGGCTCGGCCTGTCCTACTGGTCGCTCTCGGCCTGGGCGAAGCTGAAGGTGAAGAACGCGGTCAACTTCATCGGCGCGTTCGAGACCTTTCTCGCCGACGAGGCCCGGCGCCAGGGTGCCGACGGGGTGATCTGCGGCCACATCCATCACGCCGCCGACCGGCGGATCGACGGCCTGCGCTACCTCAACACCGGCGACTGGGTTGAATCCTGCACCGCGCTGGTCGAGCATTACGACGGCCGCATGGAGGTGCTGCACTATCCGAGCGTGCTTCGCGCCCGCGCGGCGGAGGCGTCGGAGGCCGAGCGCGCCGGTGCGCTTCCGGCGCAGGACCGCCGGGCGGTCGCGTGAGGCTGCTGGTCGCGACCGATGCCTGGGCGCCGCAGGTCAACGGCGTGGTGCGCTCGCTCGAGCGCATGGCCGAGGCCGCCCCCGCCCACGGCTTCGAGCCGTTCTTCGTGACCCCGCGCGACTTCCGCTCGCTGCCGATGCCGGGCTATCCCGAGATCCGGCTGGCGCTGGCGGGCGCGCGCGGCATCGCCGCCGCCTGGGCGCG
>NZ_VRUV01000689.1:0-2011 GCF_008039455.1 Methylobacterium sp. WL116 | reverse complement strand
GGCGCAGTCGAGCCGGTCGGCCACCGCCTGGAACCGGGCCGCCGACCTGTCCGAGGGCTCGGTGGCGCGCGCCGTCGCGATGCTCGATCCGGCGATGCAGGGGCTGGTCGCCGAGATGGAGACCCTGCTGTCGCGCGCCGACCATCCGGATTGGGGCCGCGTCCTCAAGCTCGCCGACAAGCTCGCCGGGCGCGAGGCCGAGCCCCTGTTCGCGGCCGGCCTGGAGACCGTCGAGCGCTTCGTCTCGGCCGAGCTCCACCGCCGGCGGGCGGAGCCGCCGGCGCGCCTTGCGGCCCTGGTCGAGGTGTGTGAGAAGTTCGGCCGTACGGCGCGCGAGGCCGCGACCTACAATCTCGATCGCCGGCCCGTGGTCCTGTCGCTGTTCGCGGACCTCGCGGGCGCCGTGCGGACCGGCTAGAGCATCGTCCCGAACGGTGCCGGTTCGGCGCCGGCGAACGCGCACGACGCCGCGCCGGAACGGCGCCGATCCTGCAGAGCCGCGTATCCGGGAATGTCCGACGTGACCGCCAAGACGAACAGCACCAAGACCTTCAGCATCACCACGGCGATCTCGTACCCCAACGGCGCGCCGCATATCGGCCACGCCTACGAGGTGGTCGCCACCGATGCGATCGCGCGCTTCAAGCGCCTCGACGGCTACGAGGTGCTGTTCACCACCGGCACCGACGAGCACGGGCTCAAGATCCAGCAGACGGCGTCGCGCGCCGGCACCACGCCGCGCGCCTTCGTCGACGGCATGGCGGCCCGGTTCCAGGCGGTGGCCGACCGGCTCGACTGCGCCTACGACCGCTTCATCCGCACGACGGAGCCCGCCCACACCGCCGCCGCGCAGGAACTGTGGCGGCGGATGGAGGCCAACGGCGACATCTACCTCGACACCTATGCCGGCTGGTACTCGGTCCGCGACGAGGCCTATTACGGCGAGGACGAGACCCGCCTCCTGGAGGACGGCACCCGCCGCTCGCTCGCCACCGACACCCCCGTCGTGTGGATGGAGGAGGAGAACTTCCTGTTCCGGCTCTCGGCCTACGCCGACCGCCTGCTCGCCCTCTACGAGGCGCAACCGGACTTCATCAGCCCCGAATCGCGGAAGAACGAGGTCGCGAGCTTCGTGCGCTCCGGCCTGAAGGACCTGTCCGTCAGCCGCACCACCTTCGACTGGGGCGTGCCGGTGCCCGACCGGCCCGGCCACGTCATGTACGTCTGGGTCGACGCGCTGACGAACTACCTCACCGTCACCGGCTTCCCGGACGAGGCCGACGAACGGCGGAAATTCTGGCCGGCGGACCTGCACGTCATCGGCAAGGACATCGTCCGCTTCCACGCGGTGTACTGGCCGGCCTTCCTGATGTCGGCCGGGCTGCCGCTCCCGAAGCGCGTCTTCGGCCACGGCTTCCTGCTCTCGAAGGGCGAGAAGATGTCGAAGTCGCTCGGCAACGTCCTCGACCCGATCGACCTCGCCGACACCTACGGCGTCGACGCCGTGCGCTACTTCGTGCTGCGCGACGTGCCCTTCGGCGGCGACGGCAGCTACAGCCACGAGGCCATCATCACCCGCATCAACGCGGACCTCGCCAACGACCTCGGCAACCTTGCCCAGCGCTCGCTCTCGATGATCGCCAAGAACGTGTCCGGAGCGGTCCCGGAGCCGGGTGCCTTCACCGAGGCCGACCGGACACTGCTCGCCGCCGCCGACGCCCTGCCGGCGCGGGCGCGGGCTCTGATGGACGACCTCGCGCTCCATTCCATCCTCGCCGAGATCTGGGCGGTGGTGGCCGACGCCAACCGCTACTTCGCGGCCGAAGAGCCGTGGAAGCTGAAGAAGACCGATCCGGAGCGGATGGGCACCGTGCTCTACGTGACCGCGGAGGTTCTGCGCGCGGTCGGCATCCTGGTGCAGCCCTTCGTGCCGCGCTCGGCCGCGAGCCTGCTCGACGTGCTGGCGGTGCCGGCCGACCGGCGCCTCTTCGCCGACGTGGGGGAGGGCGGC
>NZ_VRUV01000688.1:0-2018 GCF_008039455.1 Methylobacterium sp. WL116 | reverse complement strand
ACCTGCTCCTTCTTCACCAGCACGAAGCAGATGCTCATCTCGCCGGTGCGGTAGTTCACCCGGAACACGCCCGCCTCCCGGGTGTGGCGCGTCGCCACGAGCCCATATTCCGACGGGGGCTGCGCACCGGCGCCCTCGCCGGCCGCGAAGCAGACCGTGAGGCCGATGCCGCCGGCGCCTTCCTGCAAGCCGTATTGGCACGAGGTGACCTCGCCGGTGACCTTGTCGACCCGATACATGCGGTTGAGGTCGGCCTGGGGCGCCGGAACGAACTCGAACGAGGCGGCGGCGGCGGTACCCGGCGCGAGCAGGCCGAGGCCGAGGGCGAGCAGAGGGAGTTTCATGGGGGGTCCCGGAGGGTGTGACGCCCCTCCTTTCGAGGGTTTTTCGGGCAAGTGTGGGGCGCCGCACGCCGTCTCGCGCACGACGCGCACGGTTTCGAAACCTGCCCGCAACCTTGCCCCGCCGCGGGCGGCCGGCTAGCGAGGGCCCCTCCCCCCGTCGCCCCGGAAAGACCCGATGCCCACCCTGCCGAAGATCGCCGTGTTCGACCTCGACGGCACCCTGGCCGAGACCGCGGGCGACCTCGTCGGCACGCTCAACGTGCTGCTCGTGCGGGAAGGCCTGCCGGAACTGGCGCTCGAGGAGGCCCGCGACCTGATCGGCGCCGGCGCCAAGGCGCTGATCCGCCGCGGCTTCGAGGCCGCCGGCCGCGAGCTGACGCCGGAGCGGCACGAGGCGCTGTTCGGCGACTTCCTGGAGCATTACGGCGCGCATCTGTGCGAGCGCTCGCACCTCTATCCCGGCGTGGTCGAGGCGCTGGATCGGCTCGAGGCCGAGGGCTTCCGGCTGGCCGTCTGCACCAACAAGGTCGAGGGGCTCGCGGTCGACCTGCTCGACCAACTCGGCATCGGCGGCCGTTTCGCCGCGATCTGCGGGCGCGCGACCTTCCCCTACAGCAAGCCCGATCCGCGCCACATCACGCTGACCATCGGCCGGGCCGGCGGCGATCCGGAGCGCGCGGTGATGGTCGGCGATTCCCGCGCCGACATCGATGCCGCCAAGGCCGCCGGCATCCCGGTGGTGGCGGTCACCTTCGGCTACACCGACACGCCGGTGGACCAGCTCGGGCCGGACCGGGTGATCTCGCACTTCTCGGACCTGCCCGGTGCC
The DNA here is from genome assembly GCF_008039455.1 of Methylobacterium sp. WL116. Classification (NCBI taxonomy): domain Bacteria; kingdom Pseudomonadati; phylum Pseudomonadota; class Alphaproteobacteria; order Hyphomicrobiales; family Methylobacteriaceae; genus Methylobacterium; species Methylobacterium sp. WL116. Next base: position 845 of record NZ_VRUV01000688.1, on the reverse strand, counting down.
GTCGCCGAGCTGCTGTCGGCTCAGGCGTAGTCCTCCGGCACCCGGACCTTGCCCGCGCGCAGCAGCGTGTAGAGGAACGGCACGAACAGCAGCGTCGCCGGCGTGCCGAAGGCGATGCCGCCCATCACGGCGCGGGCGAGCGCGGCGTTCTGCTCGCCGCCCTCGCCCGTGCCGAGCGCCATCGGGATCAGGCCGAGGAACATCGCGCCCGCCGTCATCAGCACCGGGCGCAGGCGCGTCTCGCCGGCGAGCAGGGCGGCGTCGACCGCCGAGCACCCCGTCGCCTCGCGATGCTCGCGGGCGAAGGTGACGAGCAGGATCGAGTTCGCGGACGCGATGCCCACCGACATGATCGCGCCGAACAGCGACGGGATCGAGAAGGTGGTGCCGGTGATGAACAGGCTCGCGACGATGCCGCAGAAGGCGAGCGGCAGGGCGGCCAGCACCACGAAGGGATCGCCCCAGCTCTGATAGTTCACCGCCATCAGCAGGTAGACGGCGATGAGCGCGATGCTCAGGCCGACGCCGAGGCGCAGGAACGCCGAGTCCATGTTCTCGATCTGCCCGCGCACGGTGATCTTGTCGGGCACCGGCAGCGCCTTCTGCTCCTCGTCGACGATGGTGCGGATCTCCCGCGCCACCGAGCCGAGGTCGGAATCCTGCACCGCCGCGTAGATATTGTAGGTCGGCGCCGTGTTGACGTGGTTGACCACGGTCTGCGTCGCCTCGCGGCGCAGGGTCGAGACGCTGGAGAGCAGGGTCAGCACGCCCGGCTGGTCGCTGTTGGCGCGCACCAGCAGCGGCGTGTTCTGCAGGTCGGTGAGCGAGGCGTTGCGGTATTCCGG
>NZ_VRUV01000687.1:0-2022 GCF_008039455.1 Methylobacterium sp. WL116 | reverse complement strand
AGCCCGGTGATGCCGACCGCCGAGCCGACGCTGCCGCCGCGGGTTAGGTCGATGCCGGCGAGCCGGTTGCCCGAACCGTCGGTGTCGTAGCGCAGGCCGAGCTGGTCGATGGCGCCGACGACGCCGGGCACGGTGGCGTAGGGCTTTCCGTTGTAGCTGTAGCTCGGCGCCGTGTAGGTGCCGTCGCTGCCGAAGCTGCCCCCGAGCGCGGTCGCGTTCCCGGCGACGCCGTTCCCGACCGAGCGGAGCTGGCGCAGGTTGACCGCGTCGGTGTCCTGCTGGCCGCCCGCGACGTTGGTGATCTGCCGCTCCGCGCCCGCCGCGCCGACCGAGAGCTCGGTGTTGGCCGAGGACAGGGTGGTCGTGGTGTAGGCCTCGGTGCCGCTCAGGCTGCCGCGCAGCGCCATCGAGCCGGCGCCGAGCGCCACCGAGCGCGCCTTGGTCGCCGAGGCGCCGCTGCCGAGCGCCAGCGCCGAGCCGCCGACGGCGTTGGAATTGTCGCCGATCGCGATGTTGCTGGCGGTCGGGTTGCTGCCGGTCTCGCCGGCGACGGAGAGCCGGCCGAGCGCCAGCGCATCCTGCCCGTAGGCGCTGGCGATGAAGCCCTGGGCGAACGAGAAGTCGCCGACCGCGTAGGATTGCCGTCCCAGGGCGATGGCGACGTCGCCGAGCGCCTGGTTGTTGGTGCCGAGCGACAGGGTCGAGCGGCCGGTGGCGATGTTGGCGTAGCCGATCGCGACGCCGTAGGAGCCGGACGCGGCGTTGTTGGCGCCGATCGCGGTCGAGTTGAAGGTCCCGGTGCCGGCCGCGTTGTTGTAGCCGACGGCGACGCCGCCGGCGGCGCCGACGGTGGACTTCTTGCCGATCGCGGTGCCCGACGGCTGCGCGCCGGCATTGACCTCCCCGGGACCCGGCGGCGTGGTGCTGCCGTTCGCGCCGTTCCGGATGTCGCCCCCGGTCCCGGCCGTCGGGTTGCCGACGCCGTTGGCGTCCCGGTAGTTGATGATGCCCTGGTTGGTCGTCGCCGATTGCGCTGAGGCGCCCGAGCCGATCGCCACGGATCCGGCACCGGACGAGCTCGCGTTGTAGCCGCCGGCGAAGGACTCGTCGCCGCCGGCCGCCGCGTTCGGGCCGACCGCGGTCGAATTCGCTCCGGCCGAGGTGGCGCCGGTGCCGGCATTGTAGGCCTGTGCCGAGGCCGAGCCCGTCGCGGCGAGGCCGAGCGCCAGGGCCAAGGCGGTCGTGGTCAGCAGGTCGCGGTGCAGGCGCGCAGCGGGGCGGTCGCAGGGTCGATGGCTGGGCATGACGGCCGGTATGTCCTCAAGGAACGCAACGCAGAGATCTGGACAGGCAAGGCGATGCCGCCGGCACGCGTGCGCAGGGCGCGCATGCCCGGGGTGGATTTCGATTGTTGGTCAAATCCTGCCGTGATCGTCGGATGACGCCCGACGTTTCAGGCAAGTGTGCTGGTGTCTTTGCTCGACGCGACTTCCCGATCGTGACGCTTGATTATTTTCTTATTTCCAGACCCATTCGGCGCTATTTGCGTCGCTCGGGTCTCTATTTCAGCCTACCTTGCTGTTCGGTCCGCGCTGTTCATGACTGGTTATCATTAAAACGATGCTACGCGCGGAGATGATAGCGCTGCCTCTCAAAGGGACAGGGCGGCGGCGCCCGCACGGTCGTCTCGGCGGGCGGGCTCGGGCGCGGCCCGCCGCCTCTTCGATCTCACGGCGACGTGAACGCGCCCGAGCGATACGCCGCTGCGGGGGAGGCCCGCCGATCGCGAACCGGCATGGCCGGCGCGTTCCGCGACCGCGTCGGGACGGCGCCGGGAGAGAGGATTATCGTCTCCCCCGGGCGCCCTCGGGCCGACGTGGCACGCTTTCGCCCCATTGATCGGCGACACGAAGCGTCTTTTGCGGCAGGGCGTCGCGGACGAGCGCCGCGTCGCCCACGCCCCTTCCCCCCCCCCCCCGCCCCCCCCCCCCGGCCCCCAAGGAATAGGTTGGGCCGGGCCCC
>NZ_VRUV01000686.1:0-2025 GCF_008039455.1 Methylobacterium sp. WL116 | reverse complement strand
GGCGCCGCGGCGGCCCCACCGGACGTGGCACCGGCGATCTCGCTGCTGCGCCCGCCGATCGGGACGCCGCACCTCGCGATCCCGCGCGGGCGAAAAGTCCCGATCGAGACCGAGGCGCTGCCGGATTTCGAGATCGATCCCGCGATCGAGGCCTTCGTCGAGGCGAAGGCGGCCTATCGCCGGCGCACCACCGTGACGGCGGAGACGATGACCGCCTTCCTCGACCGCCACCTCGGGCCCGACGGCACCCTGCGCGGCTCGGCGATCGCGGTCGCCGACGTCGACGCCTTCGTCGTGTTCCAGCGCCTGCGCGAGATCGACGTGCTGTTCGAGGGCGCGCTCGGCACGCGCTACACGATCGCCCGCGTGGAGGGCCGGCTCGCGAACGGCTGGCTCGACTGCCCGGACTTCGTCATCCGCCGCATCTCGGGCGACCGGCATGCTTGAGCCGTTCCGCGCCATCGTCGACGGCGAGGAGCCGCCCCCGCCCGGCGCCCGCGCGCCCGACGTGGAGGAGCTGACCCGCGCGCTCGCGGTGCTGCTGAAGGGCCAGGTGATCTACGCGAACACCCCCGGCATCGGCCGCAGCTACGAGATCGCGCGCCACTACGCCCCGTTCTTCACCGACTACTTCGCCTGCCTCGGCTACGCGCTGACCGTGTCGCACCGCGACCAGATGGTCTCGCTCACGCTGGCCCAGGACGGCCCGCGTCACGACATCGTCGCCGAGCGCCTGCGCAAGGACGAGACCCTGGTGCTGCTGGCGCTCCGCCTGATCTACGAGGAAGGCTTGCGCGATCACCGCGTCTCCACCGACGGGCTCGTCGAGTGCACCACCGACGACGTCACCGAGCGCATCCGCACCGCCGCCCGCAGCGATCCGCCCGAGGAGACGCGGCTGATCGAGATCCTGCGCCTGATCGCCCGCCGCGGCGGGCTGCGGCTCGGCGAGCGCGACAGGGCTGAGCGCGTCACCCCGGTGAGCGTGCTGCCCGGCATCCTGGTGCTCGCCTCGGACGCGTGGCTCGACCGCCTGCGGGCGTGGTCCGAGGCGGCCGAGGGCTGAGTCAGGGCTTCGCCGCCCGTGGCGCGGGCAGCAGCGTGCGCAAAGCCTCGAAGTAGCGCCGACCGAGGATGCGCTGCGAGGCCGCGTCGAAATGGATCTTGTCGCCGGGGTTACCGGTCAGCCCGTCGGCCGAGACGTCGACCGTCCGCGGCACCGTGTCGGCGAGGTGCGCGAGCGCGTCGAGGATCGCGGTCTGCGCGGGCGTCGGCTTCACCCATTCCGGCTCGAAGCGCCCCGTCACGAACGGCGCGTTCCGCGCGCCGCCGATGCGGGCGCGGAACGCGGCGACGGTGCGCGTGAGCCGCGCGGCTTAATCCGAGCCGGACAGCGCGCCGACGTCGGCCTCGCCCTGGTGCCAGAGGATCGCGGCGAGGCAGGCGTTCGGCGCGGCGGCGAGCGCCGCGTTGGTGCGCATCACCGCGGCCTCGAACAGGTCGTCGCCGGGGTTCCAGCGGCCGTTGGCGAAGCCGGTGCCGCCGACGGCCGCGGGCACGAGCAGGATCCGGCGGCCCGGCGGCCGCGCGGCGATGTAGGCGCGGGCGAAGCTCAAGCCGAGGCCGACCCGCCCCGCGGCGGCCCCCGGATGCAGGAGCGGATCGATCGCGGCCACGATCCGGCCACGGCCGCCGGCCTGGCTCCACTGCCCGATGCGCGGATCGGGCGTCCCGTCGAGCGCGGCGTCGAAGCCCAGGCCGAACCCGACCATGTTCGACTGCCCGGCGAGCAGCACCACGTCGGTGCCCCGCCCCCGATCGGTCGGCCTGCAGACCCCCGCCGTCGCGGGCGACGCCAGCGCGAGGCCGACGAGGGCCGACACGCCGAGCCTCCTGGCCCGGCGAGGACCCGTGCGCTGCGTTCTCAAGATCATGGCTGCCGTGCCCGCTCCCCCGGGATCGAGGGGCTTCCGGCCCCCCTCTACACCGAAAACCCGCGGCGCCCCCGCCGTCCGTGCTCTGCGC
>NZ_VRUV01000685.1:0-2028 GCF_008039455.1 Methylobacterium sp. WL116 | reverse complement strand
GCCGGCGTGTTGACGAGGTCGCGCCCGAGCGCGACCGCGGCGGCGATGCGATCGAGATCCGCCTGGGTCTCGGCATCGCAGACGGCGACGACGTCGCCCGTGGCGGCGACCTGCCCGAGCGCCGACGCGAAGCCCGGGCCGCGCACCGTGACCAGCGGCACGGCCATCGTCCGGATCCCGGCCGTGCCCAGCACGAAAGCTAGGTCGGCGTTGGCGTAGCTGTGGTCCCGTGCCCAGACCTCGGCCTCCTCGAGGGGGCGCCCGTCGACCTGGACGCGCCCGCCGACGGTCGTCCGCCCGGTGGCCGGAAAGGCCGGGGCGCAGATCCCGAACACGGTTCCGGCGAAGCCGGCCTCGGCGCGGCCCTTCAGGTGACGGAGCGCGGCGGCGGTCTCTGCGGCGGGCTGGCCGCGCAGGGTCGAGTCGATCTTCTTGAACAGGATCCGGTCCGGATCGTGGAGGCGCCTCAGGCATTGGGCGTGCCGCTGCGCGGCAGCCGCGGCGGAGAGGCCCCGGCTGTCGGCATCGTAGGACAGCACCGGGAGATCCGCCGACCCGCATCCCGTCGCGGTTCCCCACGTCACTGCCGCCGCTCGGCCGCGACGACCGAAGGCGATGGCGCAATCGGCGGCGCCGGTCAGGTCGTCGGCGAGGATGAGCCAGCGCTCGGCCATGTCAGCGCCCGGCGACGACGCGGTCCGGCTCGGCCGTGCGGCCGGCAGGCGCGCTCCCCGTGACCTCCGCGACTTCGCCTTCGGCCCCCACGGGATCGCCGAACCGCCGCGCGGCCCAGGCGGTCGCCACGGGGACGAGGATGGCCGTGACGACGACGCAGGCGGCCACCAGGATCGTCGCCGGACCTGCGGCGTCGGCATAGGCCGGGTTGGCCGAGGCCACGATCGCGGGCACCGCCGCGGCGTTGCCGGCCGTCGAGGCGGCGGCGATCCCCGCGACCCCGGTCCCGCCGGTGAGCCGGTCCGCGAAGAAGAGCGGGATGCCCGTCACGATCACCACGGCGACGCCCATGGCGACGCCGAGGAGGCCCGCCTGCCAGACCTTGGTGAGGTCAAGCCCCGCACCGAGCGCGAAGGCGAAGAACGGGATCATCACCGGGATGGCGCGGCCGAGGAAGGCGCGCATCTCGCGGTCGAGGTTGCCGATGATCATGCCGACGAGGAGCGGCAGGATGGCGCCGACCAGCGTCTGCCAGGGAAAGGCCGAGAGTCCCGCGACCCCGAGCGTGACCATGGTGAGGAACGGCCCGCTCTCCAGCGACATGACCGTGTAGGCGCCCACGTCGCGCGGGCGGCCGTACTGGCCCATCAGCGCCATGTAGAGGCCGCCGTTCGTGTCGTTCATCGCGGCGACCACGGCCAGGGTGGACAGGCCCGCGAACATGCCGGCGGCGACCGGCGCCTCGCCCAGGACGCGTCCGAAGACCAGGCCCAGAAGCACGGCGATGCCGACCTTCACGAGCAGCAGGGTGCCGCCCTTCCTGGCGATGTACGGCGTCGCGCGGAAATCGATGCTCGCCCCCATGCACACGTAGAAGACGGCCAGGATCGTCAGCGCCCCGGAGAACAGGGCGCCCGTGAACGAGCCGAAAAGCTTCGGCGTGCCGGGGAAGAAGGTGGCGATGAGCGCCCCGGCGAGCAACGGAACCACCATCATGCCGCCGGGCACGGCTTCGATCGCCCGCTTGATCGGGATCTGCATCTCGGGCTCCTCCCTGCGCATTTTGCGCAGATTTTTTCATTCTTGCGCCGATCAAACCCACAACGATGTCATGCGGCGCATTCATTCTGCACTGTTTGCGCAGTTTGTCTACAAAGTCGTTCAAACCGCGCGATCCTAAACGTTCGACCAGCACGACAGATGCTGCATGGGGCGCCGTGTCGATCCTAGTGGTACGAGTCTAACACTTGGTGCCCGCGCTTTGCGGCCTGGATGATGCGATCCGGGTCGGCGGTCCAGACGAAGGGCTTCGGATTGCCGTTGCTCTCGGCGATGAAGCGTTTGATGGCGGCC
>NZ_VRUV01000684.1:0-2042 GCF_008039455.1 Methylobacterium sp. WL116 | reverse complement strand
CTGCCGGAGCCGCGCGCCGCGAAGGCGGCGCCGTCCAAGACGCGCTTCCGGGCCGAGCCCGCCCCCGAGACCGCCGTATGGTCGTTCGACGGGACCTCGGCGCCTCCGACGTTCCGGGTGAAGCTCGGCGAGGCCGTGCGCGTGCGGGTCGAGAACAGGACTGACAAGCCGCTCTCGCTGCACTGGCACGGGGTGCGCAACAAGAACGCCATGGACGGCGTCGGCGGCGTGACGCAGGCGCCGATCGCGCCCGGCGCCGACTTCACCTACGATTTCGTGCCGCCCGACGCCGGCACCTTCCTGGTCCGTCCGCTCGTGGTCGGCGGATCGAGCGAGCCGTCCGGCCGGGGCCTCGCCGGCTTCCTGATCGTCGAGGAGAAGGCGCCCCCCGCGGTCGAGGCCGACGTGTCGCTGCTGATGCAGGACTGGCGCCTGCAGGACGACGGCGCGCTGCTGCCCTTCGGCCAGACCGCGTTCGCGGCGAGCAACGGGCGGCTCGGCAACCTCGTGACCATCAACGGCGCCAACGTGCCGGCCACCTTCGAGGCGCGGCCGGGCAGCCGGATCCGGGTGCGGCTCGGCAACGCCTGCAACGCCCGGGCGACCCGCATCCGCTTCGAGGGCCTGAAGGTCTACGTCGCGGCCGTCGACGGCCAGCCGACCGACACGTTCGAGCCGCTGCGCGCGACGCTGCCGTTCCCGCCCGGCACCCGCTACGACCTGCTGATCGACCTGCCGGCGGAGGCCGACGCGAAGGGGGCGATCACCGCGCTGGTCGGCCAGGGCCTGCAGCTCGCCACCGTCGTCACCAAGGGCTCGGCCGTCACCGAGAAGCGGCCGCCGATCGGGCCGATCGGCGAGAACCCGCTGCTGCCGCGCGAGGTCAAGCTGCAGAACGCGCTGCGCCGCGACGTGGTGATCACCGGCGGCGCCAGCCTCTCGAAGGACAAGCCCGAGGCGGAGCCGGCCTATTCCGGCGACGCCAACCGGATCTGGTCGGTCAACGGCACCAGCGCGACCGCGGGCCTCGCGCCGATCTTCACGGTGAAGCGCGGCCAGGTGGTGGTGCTGGCCTTGCGCAACGAGACCGCGTTCCCGCAGGCGCTGCACCTGCACGGCCACGTCTTCCGCCTGCTCCACCCCCTCGACGACGGCTGGGAGCCCTACTGGCTCGACACCTTCCAGCTCCTCGAAGGCCGCACCGCCCGCATCGCCTTCCAGGCCGACAATCCCGGCCGCTGGCTGATCAGCGCGACGGTGCTGGAGCGGTTCGACACCGGGCTGTGGACCTGCTTCGAGGTGACGTGACGCAGCCCGCTTCTTCCCTCCCCCCTTTGCGGGGGAGGGAAAAGACCGTCGTCACCCTCCAAGCTCTTCCAGAACCTCCGCCAGCACCGCCGGCATCAACTCCGGAATATCCTCGGCGATCAGCCCCGGGCCGTGGCGCAGGCCGGCATCGCCGTGGAGCCAGGCCGCGGCGCAGGCCGCCTCGAACGGCGGCATGCCCTGGGCCAGGAGCCCCGCGACCAGGCCGGCGAGCACGTCGCCCGAGCCGGCGGTGCCGAGCCACGGCGTGGCGTGGTCGTTGATCGCGGCGCGGCCGTCGGGGGCGGCCACCACCGTGTCGGGGCCCTTGAGCACCACCACGGCGCCGACCCGTGCGGCGGCGCGGCGGGCCTGCTCGAGCTTGCCGACCTCCGCGACGGCGTCGGTGCCCGCGAACAGTTTCGCGAACTCGCCCGCATGCGGGGTCAGCACCGCCTTCGCGTCGCCGTCGGCGAGGTGGGCGGCGAGCAGGGTCGCCTGCTTGGCAAAGCTCGTCAGCGCATCGGCGTCGAGCACGAGGCCGCGCCCGGCGTCGGCGAGGCGACGCCGAGGCCGGGGCCCGCCAGGATCGCGTTGATGCGCTCGTCGGTGAGCAGGTCGTCGAGGTCGTCGGCGGAGTCGCACGGCCGCAGCATGATCGCGGTGAGGTGGGCGGCGTTCTCCGCCAGCGCCCGCGCCGGCGAGGCCACCGTGACGAGCCCGGCCCCGATCCGCAG
>NZ_VRUV01000683.1:0-2049 GCF_008039455.1 Methylobacterium sp. WL116 | reverse complement strand
GCCCTCGACGAGGCCGTCGCCGCCATCGGCGAGCTGCCGCTGCCGCCCTACATCGCGGGCAAGCGCCCCACCGACGCGCGGGACGCCACCGACTACCAGACGGTCTACGCCCGCAACCCCGGCGCCGTCGCCGCTCCCACCGCCGGGCTGCACGTCTCCGACGGCCTTCTGGCGCGGCTGGACGCCGCCGGGATCGGCCGCCACACGGTCACCCTGCATGTCGGCGCCGGCACGTTCCTGCCGGTCAAGGCCGAGGACACCGCCGACCACCGCATGCACGCCGAGATCGGCTTCCTGGCGGCCGAGACCGCCGAGCGCCTGAACGCGGTGCGGGCGGCGGGCGGGCGGATCGTGGCGGTAGGCACCACCGCGCTGCGCCTGCTGGAGAGCGCGGCCGACGCGGACGGGCGCCTCCACCCCTTCGCCGGCCCGACCGAGATCTTCATCACCCCCGGCACGCGCATCCGCGCGGTCGACGCGCTGATGACCAACTTCCACCTGCCGCGCTCGACCCTGTTCATGCTGGTCTCGGCCTTCTCCGGCCTCGACACCATGCGCGCCGCCTACGCGCACGCGATCGCGGAAGGCTACCGGTTCTACTCCTACGGCGATTCGAGCCTGCTGTTTCCGGCCCAGGTCTGATAGGGCTGACCGACACCGCGCATCTCCCTCCCCCCGTCGCGGGGGAGGGTGGCCCCTGCGTGAACAGGGGTCTGGAGAGGGGAGCGCCGTATCCGGAAGCGTCGCTCCCCTCTCCCGACCCGCTTCGCGGGCCACCCTCTCCCGCACCCAAATCGGGCTTGCCCGATTTGGGCACCGGGTACACAGATCTCGGGCAAGCCCGAGATCTGGGGGGCGAGGGGGCGCTGCCCGAGGCAACCTGGAAGCCGTCTCACCTCAGCATGTCCGACACAGACTTCACCTTCGCCGTCCACGCCACCGACGGGCAAGCCCGCACCGGGGCGATCACCATGCCGCGGGGAACGATCCGCACGCCGGCCTTCATGCCGGTCGGCACCGCCGGCACGGTCAAGGCCATGTATGCGAGCCAGGTGCGCGCGCTCGGCGCCGACGTGGTGCTCGGCAACACCTATCACCTGATGCTGCGCCCGGGCGCCGAGCGGATGGCGCGGCTCGGCGGCCTGCACCGCTTCATGCGCTGGGACGGGCCGATCCTCACCGATTCCGGCGGCTTCCAGGTGATGTCGCTGTCGGCGCTCCGGAAGCTCGACGAGCAGGGCGTGACCTTCCGCTCGCATGTCGACGGCACCGCCCACCACATGTCGCCGGAGCGCTCGATCGAGATCCAGGGCCTGCTCGGCTCCGACATCCAGATGCAGCTCGACGAGTGCGTGCGCCTGCCGGCCGAGCGCGAGGCGATCGAGAAGGCGATGCGCCTCTCCCTGCGCTGGGCCGAGCGCTGCCGCACCGCCTTCGGCGAGCAGCCGGGCAAGGCTCTGTTCGGGATCGTGCAGGGCGGCGACGTGCCGGAGCTCCGGGTCGAGAGCGCCCGCGCGCTCGCCGGCCTCGACCTCAAGGGCTACGCCATCGGCGGCCTCGCGGTCGGCGAGCCGCAGGCGGTGATGCTCGCCATGATCGAGACGGTGGAGCCGCACCTGCCACGGGCCAAGCCGCGCTACCTGATGGGCGTCGGCACCCCGGACGACCTGATGCGCTCGGTCTCGCGCGGCATCGACATGTTCGATTGCGTGATGCCGACGCGGGCCGGCCGCCACGGCCTCGCCTACACCCGCCACGGCCGGATCAACCTGCGTAACGCCCGCCACGCCGAGGACACGCGGCCGCTGGACGAGACCTCCTCCTGCGAGGCGGCGAGCGCGTATTCCCGCGCCTACCTCCACCACCTCGTCCGCTCGGACGAGATCCTGGGGATGATGCTGCTGACCTGGAACAACCTGTCCTACTACCAGGACCTCATGGCCGGGATGCGGGCGGCCATCGCCGAGGGCCGCCTCGCCGCGTTCTGCGACGCAACCCGCGAGGGCTGGGCCCGGGCCGAGCGCGACGCCGCCGCGGGCTGAGGCCGGG
>NZ_VRUV01000682.1:0-2056 GCF_008039455.1 Methylobacterium sp. WL116 | reverse complement strand
GGTTGGGAGGGACGCCGGCCGCGGCGCAGCGAGGGAGATCGCCCATGCCGAACCGTTTGCAGACCGTCGGGTGCCGTGCTTTCGCCTCCGCCGCGGCGATCCTGCTCGCGCCCGCGGCCGAGGCGCAGACCACGCCGGCGGCGGGCGCCGCCCGCATCGCCGAGCACATGGAGGTGGTCGGCGCCGACGGGGCGCATGTCGGCACCGTCGACAAGGTCGAGAACGGCACCATCGTCCTGGCCGAGACCGACCGGGATGCCGGCGGACGCCATCACGCCGTGCCGATCGCGTGGATCGGCACGGTGGACGGCAAGGTGCTGCTGACGAAGCCGGCGGCCGAGGCGAAGGCGCAGTGGGATCGGGCGGACAAGCCGACGGACGGGCCGAAGCGCTGAGCCGGGCGCTACTCGGCGACCGCCTCGGTGACCTGGACGCGGCCGGCATCCTCGATGATCGCGGCGGCGGCGGCCTTGGCGAGCATGGCGTAGCCGCGGTCGGCCATGTGCAGGCCGTCGGCGGAGAAGAGCTGGCTGTGGGTCAGCTTGCCGTCGCGGATCCAGCCGCGCATCAGGTCGGCGCGGCGGATCACCGGCACGTCGAGCGCGTCGCCGATCTCGCGCACCGCGTCGCGGAAGCGGTCGGAGCCGGGGGTGGCGTCGAGCTTCGGGCACCATTGCGGCTCCATCAGCACGACGTCGATGCCGGCCTCCTGCATCCGGCGCACGGCGCTGACCGTCGCCTCGCGGAAATGCTCGATGGTGACGCCGCGCAGCGGGTCGTTGCTGCCGGTCTGCCAGATCACGAGCTGCGGCTCGGCGGCGATCACGTCCCGCTCGAGCCGGCGCAGCATGTCGTCGACGTGCTCGCCGCCGATGCCGCGGTTCAGCACCGTGATGCTCGCGGCGACGCTCGGCAGGGCGGCGCGGAGATCCGCCTGCAGGCGGGCGGGATAGGCGTTGGCCGGCGTGCTGGCGCCGATGCCCTCGGTCGAGGACGAGCCGAAGGCGACGATGCGCAGCGGTGCGCCGATGGCGATCTGCCGGGCGACGTGCGGCAGGTCGATCTCGGCGACCGCATCGCCGAGGCCGAAATCGAACGGGACCGGGAGGAGGTCGGCGTAGGCGAGCACCGCGCTCGGCAGGACGAACAACCCGGTGAGCAGGGCGACGCCGCGAATCAGTCCCCGCAGGGGTTTCGTGACGCGGCGGGCGGACGCGGTGTTCGGCACGGGCACCATCGGAGCGTTCGGGCTTGCGGGATCCGAATACGATCCTACGGGGCCGACCGAAAGGTCCCGTCTGCAACACCTGTTGAATTCCGATTGAATTCGTAACGCAAAATTAAGGCTGAATTCCGGTGATACCTGTTCGGACGCCCGCGCCGCGGCTCGTCGGCTTCGCCGATCAGTTCGCCGGCGGCGTGAGCACGAGCTTGCCCACGAACGGCGCGTTCTTGTTGGCCGTGCTGGTGCAGGCGAAGTCGTGGTCGCCGGCCTCGAGCGTCCGCACGCGCAGGGTGCCCTGGCCGTCCCGCTTGATCAGGTAGCCCTTCTCGCTCGCCACGTGGACGAGGTCGCCGTCGGCATGGAGCACGTGGCCGTTCTCGAACAGCCCCGCCGCTGTGATCGTCACCGGCGTGTCGGCGTGGCTGACCACGTGCAGCGCGACGTCGGTGTTGGCGGGCAGGCGCAGCTCCGCCGGCGCGCAGACCGGCTTGCCGCCCTCGGCGGTGATCGTCAGCTCGACCGGCGGCATCACGGCGCTCGACGGCGCGGGCAGGGGCTTGCCCTGGGCATGGCCCGCGGCGGTCCCGAGGACGAGGAGGGCGGCCGCGGCGAGGTCGCGTCGAAGATGCTGCATGAAAGTCCGTCCGGAGAAGCGTGAGCGAAGGGCATCGCGCGGGGTCGCGCGGCCTCGGGATAGGAGCGGAATGGCAGCAGGCGCCGGCGAGTTCCGGCACGCGACGCCGCACCGGCGGCTCGCGACGGGGTCGGGCAGGCGCTCAGATGTAGGCGGAGGCGAGCGTCGGCGCGCGCCCGAGCGCGTGAGCCAGCACC
>NZ_VRUV01000681.1:0-2056 GCF_008039455.1 Methylobacterium sp. WL116 | reverse complement strand
GCGCCGACGGTGCCGACGAGGTCGGCGATCGCCAGCCCCGCCGCGGCGACGGAGCCGGCGGCGAGGTCGGTGACCGGAAAGGCCGAAGGCAGGGTCCCCGTCCCGGTGATCGTCAACGCCCCGGTGCCCGGCGCGCTGCCCAGCGCCGCACGGATCGTCGCCGCGAAGGTCTCTGCCGACATGCCGCCCCCCTGTTGGCCCCCGGGTGGTTCGCCGTCGGGCCGCCGCCGCGCTATAGAGACCGCACCTGCCCCGGAACGAACGCGATTGATGCCCGAGCCGCTGCTTTCCGTCGAGGATCTCTCGGTCGCCTTCCGATCGCAAGAAGGCGAGAGCCGCGCCGTCGATGGCGTGTCGTTCACGATCCTGCCGGGCGAGACCGTGGCGCTGGTCGGCGAGTCGGGATCGGGCAAGTCGGTCACCGCGCTCTCGATCCTGCGGCTCCTCGACGGCGCCGCCCACCATCCGGGCGGGCGGATCGTGTTCAAGGGGCGCGACCTGCTCGCCCTGCCGGAGCGCGCGATGCGCAAGGTCCGCGGCGCCGACATCACCATGGTGTTCCAGGAGCCGATGACCTCGCTGAACCCGCTCCACACCATCGAGCGGCAGATCGGCGAGGTTCTGGGATTGCACCGCGGCCTGTCCGGCAAGGCGGCGCGGGCGCGCATCCTCGAATTGCTGGAGCTGGTCGGCCTGCGCGATGCCGCGCGCCGCATGGGCGCCTATCCGCACGAATTGTCCGGCGGCCAGCGCCAGCGGGTGATGATCGCGATGGCGCTCGCCTGCGAGCCGGATCTGCTCGTCGCCGACGAGCCGACCACGGCGCTCGACGTGACGGTGCAGGCGCAGATCCTCTCGCTGCTGGCCGACCTGCAGAAGCGGCTCGGCATGGCGATGCTGTTCATCACCCACGACCTCGGCATCGTCGAGCGCATCGCCGCGCGGGTCTGCGTGATGCTGAACGGTCGGATCGTCGAGGCCGGCCCGGTCACCGCGGTGTTCGCCGACCCGCAGCACGCGTACACGCAGCGCCTGATCGCCTCCGAGCCGAAGGGCCGGGGCAACCCGGTCGCGGCGGATGCCGAGGCGCTGGTCGAGGCCGGCCCGCTGAAGGTGTGGTTTCCGCTCAAGGAGGGCTGGCTCCGGCGCACCGCCGGCTACGTCAAGGCGGTCGACGGCGTCGCCCTGCGGGTCCGTGCCGGCGAGACCGTCGGCGTCGTCGGCGAATCCGGCTCGGGCAAGACCACGTTGGGCCTCGCGCTGCTGCGGCTGACGGCGTCGGAGGGGCCGATCGTCTTCCTCGGCCGCGACATCGAGACCTACGGCATCGCGGCGATGCGGCCCCTGCGCAAGGACATGCAGGTGGTCTTCCAGGACCCCTACGGCTCGCTCTCGCCGCGGATGTCGGTGGCCGACATCGTCGCCGAGGGGCTGGTGGTGCAGGGCGTGCCGAAGCGCGAGCATCGCGCCATCGTCGCGCAGGCGCTCACCGATGTCGGGCTCGATCCGGCGGCGATGGACCGCTACCCGCACGAGTTCTCCGGCGGCCAGCGCCAGCGCATCGCCATCGCCCGGGCGATGGTGCTCGACCCCCGCTTCGTCGTCCTCGACGAGCCGACCTCCGCGCTCGACCGCTCGGTGCAGTCGCAGATCGTGACCTTGCTGCGCGACCTGCAGCGCACCCGCGGCCTCGCCTACCTCTTCATCAGCCACGACCTCAAGGTGGTGCGCGCGCTCGCGAACTACGTGCTGGTGATGCAGAACGGCGTGGTAGTGGAAGAGGGACCGGCCGACGAGATCTTCTCCCGGCCGAAGACCGCGTACACCCGCACCCTGTTCTCGGCGGCCTTCGCGCTGAAGAGCGACACCGTCGCCGACGTCGAGCCGGTCTAGGACGATGGCGCGGGCACTGCTCATCGTCCTCGATTCCGTCGGCATCGGCGGCGCGCCGGACGCCGAACGCTACGGCGACGCCGGCTCCGACACGGTCGGCCACATCGCCGAGGCCTGCGCCGCGGGGCGGGGCGACCGCACCGGCCTACGTTCCGGCCCGTTG
>NZ_VRUV01000680.1:0-2062 GCF_008039455.1 Methylobacterium sp. WL116 | reverse complement strand
CCCCCTGACGCGCGGCGGCGCCCGGCCGCCCGGAGAGCGGTCCAATGCCGCGTCGGGTGGCGGCGGCCGCGCGGGGCGCCACTTCGGGTCTCGGCGACCGTCCAGCCGGGCTCGAGCGACCCAGGATCCATGGCGACCTACTTCACGGCCGACACGCATTTCGGCGATGCCGACCTCGTCCGGCGCCGGCGCAGCGCCTTCGGGTCGGTCGAGGACCACGACGAAGCGCTGGTCGCGCGCTGGAACGCGCGCATCGGCGCCGACGACGAGGTCTGGCACCTCGGCGACTTCGCCGCCGAGGCGAGCCGCGCGCATTGCGCCGCGATCTTCCGGCGGCTGAACGGCGTGAAGCGGCTGGTGCGCGGCAACCACGACACCAACCGCGTGCTCGACCTGCCCTGGGCCGAGCCGCCGGTCGACAGCGCCCGCATCAGCGTGATGGATGCCGCCGGCCGCCCGCAGCGCCTGTTCCTGTCGCACTACCCGCATCGCTCGTGGCCGGGCTTCTGGCGCGAGACCCGGCACCTCTACGGCCACACCCACGCCTGCCTGCCCGACACCAGCCGATCCTGCGACGTCGGCGTCGACGCGCAGGATTACCGACCGGTCGACCTCGCCGAGGTGCTCGCCCGCCAGGACGCCGCCGAACAGGCGCCCGAGGAGATGGCGATCCGCGGCCTGCGCTGAGACGCGCCTGCGCCGGCCCGCCGGCGTCAATCGGCCGGGACGAAGCGCAGCGTGCCCGCGCGCCGGGTCGGCTGGCCGGTGTCGCTGGTGTGGTTGATCCCGTCCATCACCGGAACCTCCGCGAAATCGAACGGGCTGACCCCGTCGAGGCAGGCGACGTTGACCGCGTACAGGGTCCGGTCGGACCGGCGCTGGTGATGGGTGTAGACCCCGCAGCGCGCGCAGAAGAAGTGCTGCGCCGTGCCGGTGTGGAAGCGGTAGCGCGTCAGCGCCGCCTCGCCCTCCAGGATCTCGACCCCGCCCATCGCCGCCATCGCGACGACGGCGCCGCGCATCCGGCAATAGGAGCAGGTGCAGCGGCGGATCGACCGGAAGCCGTCGCCGAGCGTCGCCGAGAACCGGACCGCGCCGCAATGGCACCGGCCCGTCAGGGTCGTCGTGTCGTTCGCCATGTCGCCTCCGTCGTCCACTTCCGATCACGCGCGCGGCCGCGCCGCGGCCTCGGTGGTCCGCCCCGGCCGGATCACCACGCCAGGCATGCCGCGCCGAGGGCGACGGCGAGGCAGGACGCGATCCGCCGCGGGCTCAGTTCCTCGCCGAGAAAGAGCCGTCCGATGAGGGCGGCGTAGACCACGCTGGTCTCGCGCAGGGCCGAGACCGCCCCCATCGCGTCGGACTGCATCGCCCAGATCACGATGCCGTAGGCGAGCAGCGAGACCAGGCCGCCGGCGAGCGCCATCGCGGTCTGCGCGCCGGTATAGGCCGGCGGCGTCCCGCGCATCGCCCAGTAGAGCGGCGGCATGGTCAGGCTCCACAGCAGGAACATGCTCGCCGCGTAGGACAGGCTGTTCCCCGACAGCCGCACCCCGATGCCGTCGACGACGGTGTAGGCCCCGATCAGCGATCCGGTGGTGAGCGCGGCCGGGACGAAATCCGCCCGCATCCGCCCCTGGAAGGCGAGGGATAGGATGCCGCCCGAGACCAGGACGATGCCGAGGACGGCGACCGCGCCGGGCGTCTCGTGCGCGAACACCGCGGCGCCGAGGGCGACGAGGACGGGCGATGAGCCGCGCGAGATCGGGTAGGTCTGCCCGAGGTCGCCCGAGCGATAGGTCCGCACCAGGGAGAGGTTATAGGCGGTGTGGATCAGCGCGGAGGCGATCACGTAGGGCCTGCTCGCCGCGTCCGGCCACGGCAGGAGCGCGACCGCGACCGCCGAGACGGCGGCGACGGCGATCATCATCAGGGTCATCGACCACAGCCGGTCGCTGCCGCCGCGCAGCACCGCGTTCCAGCCGGCATGGAGGATCGCGGCGCCGACGACGCAGGCGAGGACGAGCGGGGTCATGCGCGGTCGCCGGGCATGGGCGTCACG
>NZ_VRUV01000067.1:0-13830 GCF_008039455.1 Methylobacterium sp. WL116 | reverse complement strand
GGCCGCGTGGCGCTCGAGCCCCAGGCCGGGTTCCCGGGCACGATCCGCATCGCGGGCGAGCGCGCCGAGCTGATCTCGAGCCCGCTGATGACGGCGGCGGCGAGCCTGAACCTCGCGCTCTCCGGCCCGCTGTCGCGCACGCCGCGGATCGCCGGCCGCGTCGACGTGGTCTCGATCGACGTGTCGGTGCCTGACCGGCTGCCCGCGACGGTGCAGCCGCTGCCGGGCATCCGCCGGGTCAACACCCCGCCCGACATCCGCGCCCGGCTCGACGCCAAGGCCCTACGCGGGGCGCAGGTGGCGGCCGTGGGAAGACGCGGCGCGCGCGGCAAGCCCGCCGTGCCGTTCGACGCCACCCTCGACGTCGCGGTGAGCGCTCCGAACCGCATCTTCGTGCGCGGGCGCGGCATCGACGCCGAGCTCGGCGGGAGCTTGCGCGTCACCGGCACCTCGCGCGACCCGAACGCGAACGGCGCGTTCGAGCTTCGGCGCGGGCGTCTCGCGGTGATCGGGCAGCGCCTCGACTTCACCCGCGGCCGCGTGACCTTCGGCGGCGCCATCGCGGCCCCCGACCTCGACTTCGTCGCCGAGACCAAGGCCACCGACATCACCGCCCGCATCGCGGTCTCGGGGCCGGCCGACAGCCCGGTCTTCGCGATCTCCTCGGACCCGAGCCTGCCGCAGGACGAGGTGCTGTCGCGGCTGCTGTTCAAGAAGGCGTCGGGCAGCCTGTCGCCGTTCCAGGCGCTGCAGCTGGCGCAGGCCGTGTCGCAGCTCTCGGGCGGGGCAGGGGGCGTCGACGTGTTCGAGGCGGCGCGCAAGGGCCTCGGGCTCGACAGCCTCGACGTCTCGACCGGGACCAGCGGCGGCCCGGCGCTCGGCGCCTCGCGCTACCTCAGCGATCGCCTCAGCGTCGGCATCAAGGCCGGCGCCAAGCCGGCCGACACGGGCGCGACCATCGACTACGACGTGACGCGCCGGGTGAAGATCCAGGGCGAGGCCGGCAGCGACGGCCGCACCAGCGTCGGCGTCGGCGCGGAATGGGAATACTGAGCGCGCGACGCGCTCAGTGGCGGGCGAGGCCGGCCTGCTTCGGGCCGACGGCCTGGGCGAGGCGCCGGCCGACATGCAGCATCGCCCTCTCGATCAGGGCGAGCGTCGGCGGATCGTTGTCGAGCTTGGCGTACTCGTAGGCGACGATCAGGCCGTCGGCGATGCCTTCGAGCAGGCTGACGGTCTCGCTGGCCGCGTCGGCCAGTTGACGGAACGGATCGCCGGACGTCCCCTCGGCGGCCCGAGCCTCCGCACTGTGAGCCTCGGCGACGTGAGCCGTGCAGCGGTCGAGGATCCCCTGCGACGCCTCGATCGTCTTGCGGGTCTCCTCGATGATCTCGCGCATCTCCGCGACGAGGGAAGGCTGGTCCGCGACCTTCGGGTGATCGATGCTCATGCTGATATTGCCCCCACGACGGAGCAAGCTTGCATCCTATGGTTGAGATGCGTCAACAGGATTCGCATGTCGCGCGACGTCGCACGGTCGGCCGCAAGGGTCCGGTGCCAAGGGGCCGGTGCAAGGGTCCGGTGGAGGCGGGTGCAGGACGGGAAGCGGAACCGGACGTGCGTCAGGAAGCGTCCGAACGAAAACGAGCCGCGCCCGTTTCCGGGGCGGCTCGCAGGTGGCACATCCGACGCGACCCCGCAGGGTCGCGCCCGAGGGTCACTTGATCAGCATCAGCAGGGCCTTGCCGGCGGGGGACTTCAGCTCCTTGGCGTCGAGCGTGCCGTCGTTGTCCGGGTCGGCGGCCTGGAAGCGGTCGGCGACGGCGGCGAGGTATTCCTTCTTGTCGATCGTGCCGTCGTTGTCCGGGTCGGCCTTCTTCAGGCCGGCGGCGCTCAGGCGGCCCTTCAGCTCCTTCTTGTCGAGGGTGCCGTCGGCATCCTTCTCGAGGCGATCGAAGGTCGCCGAGGCGGTCGCCTCGATCTCCTTCATGTCGACGGTGCCGTCGTTGTCGGTGTCGATCATCTTGACCGCCTGGGCGCCGGTCATCGGCTTGGCGAAGGCGACGGGGGCGGTCATGGTGGCCGAGGCCAGGACGAGAGCGGCGAAGGTGCTGGAAAGACGAAGGGTCATTGCCGAATTATCCCGAAATGTGTTGCGCGAACTTCCTACGCGTGACGATTGCACTGCACAAGCGATTTCTCTCGATCGATCGCTGAGGTTGCCCATGGCGCGTCCCACGCCGAAGGCGGGGCGAGCCCGGCGCGACATCCCTGCGGGCGCGGGCGCGAGCCCAACGCGCCATCGTCCGCGTCGTTGCGAAGGCTCGCCGAATCGCCATCGTCCCGACGCACGGTGCGCCCCGAACGGCCGACGCGGGGGCCGGCGTGCCGCCCGCCCCACCCTCCAGCGCGAGACCCCGATCCGATGGCAGCCCGTCCGCTGATCTTCTATCCCGACCCGCGGCTGGACGTGCCGTCCGACCCCGTGACGGCCTTCGATGCCGATCTCGGCGACCTCGCCCGGGACGTGACGGAGACCCTCGATTCGGCCGCGGCCGCCGGGTTGACTGCGGCGCATCTCGGCGTGCGGCGGCGCCTCGTCGTGCTGCGCCCGGAGCCGGGCGGGCCGGCCATGGTCTACGTCAACCCCGAGATCGTCGACCGCTCGCCCGAGCGCGTCACGGCGCGGGAGGGCAGCGTCTCGATGCCGGGCGTGTCCGAGCCGGTCGAGCGGGCGGCCACGATCCGGGTGCGGTTCCAGGATCTCGACGGCGTCGCGCAGGAGGAGGCGGCCGAGGGGTTTCAGGCCGCCTGCCTCCAGCACGAGATCGACCAGCTCGACGGCATCTTCTGGATCGCCCGCCTCTCGCGCCTGCGCCGGGAGCGGGCGGTGAAGCGCTTCGCCAAGCTGCGGGCGCAACCGTGAGCGCGATCCCGTCTCGAGGCCATCCGGCCTTGGGCCGCGCCGTGCCGGCCACGCCGGCTCGATCACGGAGGCTTGACGCCGGGACAGAGGCTTGGCCCGATGCCGGCCTGCGCTTAGGAGGAGGCATGCGTCTCGCGATCCTGCTCGCCACGTCCCTGTCCGCCCTGGCCGTATCCCGGCCCGTGCAAGCCCAGGCGCCGGGCAGGCCGGCCAAGCCGGCGCCGGCCGTGCAGGGGCCGGTCTCCGCACCGGTGATCGCGTGCCCGTCGCTGGCGAACTACCGTCTCCTGCGGCGGGAAGCGCCCGACGAGGCCGCCGCGCTCGCACGCCTGGGCGATGCCAGGGCCGACCACCTCGGCTGCACGGCGTTTCCGCGGGATCGGATCGCCGCGCTCGCCGAGCACGTCGCCCTCGGCGGCGCGCAGTACGATTGCCTGGCCCTGCAGGGCACCGCGATCTGCCAGTGGACGGCGACCGGCACCGACTGACTCCGAGACCGTCCCCTGCGCCTGCCCCGACTGCGTCTGCGAGGTCGCGCCGGGCCATGGCATCGCGCGCGCGGGCAAGACCTTCTGCTGCGAGGACTGCGCCGCCGGCCACCCGGACCATGCCGGCTGCGGCCATTCGGGCTGCGCCTGCCACGGCTGAGGCCGCGGGTTCCTGAGCCGGTCAGAACCGCGCGGTCAGGAAGATCCGGACGTTGCGCCCGGCGAGCAGGATCTCGTCCTTCTTGAACGAGGCCGAGTTGCGGATGCGGTCGTCGAGCAGGTTGCGGCCGGCAAGGCCGAGCGTCACCGCGCTCGCGCCGTAGACCGCCGGGTCGAGGGGCTCGGTGTAGCTCACCTCGGCGCGCAGGTCGTCGAAGCCGGGCGTCGTCGTCTCCAGCGGCGCGACCTCGGTGTGGGCGAAGGCGTGCAGCAGGAAGACGCGGGCGTACCAGCCGTCCGCCCGCACGAACGCGCCGCCGCCGACCCGGTGGGGCGGGATCCGCGGCACGTAGGTGTCGTCGTCGAACTGCGCGCGGACGAAGTCGTACTGCGCCTCGAGGCCGGCCCAGCCGTCGCCCACCGGGATCAGGTCGAGCTGCGCGCCGATCTCGGCACCGTAGAAGGTGGCGTTGCGCTGGGAGTAGACGATCTGCTGCAGCGCGTCGTCGGAGCCGCAGGAGGCGAAGTCGTCGCCGCAGCGGGTGCCGGTCTCGCGCTTGTAGATGAAGCCGGTGTAGCGGGTGTAGTAGCCCGTCGCGTCGAGGCGCAGCGGACCTTCCGCCCGGCGGATGCTGGCCTCGACGGTGCGCGCCCGCTCCTTCTTGAGGTCGGGATCGCCGATCTCGAAGGTCGCGGTCGCGTCGTGCGCCCCGCGCGAGTACAGCTCGAAGGCGGTGGGCGCGCGCTCGACGTAGGACCCGTTCAGGCTCGCGACGAAGCCGTAGGGCAGGTCCTGCAGGGCGCCGAAGCTGAGGCTCTTGGGGGCGAACTTGCGCCGCCGCCCGAAGGCGAGCGGATCCTCGCCCTCGACCGGCAGGTAGCTCCCCGGGAACTGCGTCGCCGTGCCGGTGGAGCGGTCGCCCTCGATCCGCCCGGCGGCCTGGAAGCGCAGGCCGTGGCCGACGTTCAGCTCCTCGAACAGGTAGACGGCGTTCGAGCGGGAATCGGTCGGCGCCAGCAGGGTGCCGGCCTCGCCCGAGGTCCCGATCTCGCGCCGCCCGGCCTGGAGCCCGAGCGCCCCGGTCAACGTGCCGAGGGCGGTGAAGACCGGCACGTGCTGCAGCTCGACGCGGCCCTCGGCCTCACGGTTCTTGAAGGTCGCCTGCACCCCGTCGAGGCCGTCCTCGCCGAGGCCGATCTCCTGGTGCTTGTAGACCGAGCCCCCGGCCCAGAACCGGATCACCTCGAACGGTCCCTCGAGCGGCCGAACTTCGCCGCGCGCCAGCACCCGGTCCTGGTTCGGGTTCAGGCGCGTGCGGCTCTCGGCCGCCTCGCCGCCGGGGATCTGGTAGAGCGCGTCGTAGTGGCTGTACGAGATCCCGACGAAGCCGCGGTCGCCGATCACCGACATGCCGACCGCGCCGCCCTGCGAGCGGTTGGCGGAGTTGGCCTGGATGCCGGCGGGCGTGTCGTAGCTGTCGGCGCCGGTCCGGAAGCCGTCGGCATGGACCGCGACGTTCTCCGAGCCCGCATCGACGGTGCCGGCCACGAGCCGGCCGTTGTCGACGCTGGAATACCCGGTGGTGACCTGGCCGGCATAGCCGCGCGGCGGGATGAAGGTCGGCACGCGGTTGTTCTCGGAGGAGACCACGCCGCCGATCGCCTGGCTGCCGTAGCGCAGGGTCGCGGGCCCGCGGATCACCTCGATCCGGTCGGAGACCAGCGGGTTGATCGGCACGCCGTGGTCCTCGCCGAGCTCCGAGACGTCCTGGATGCCGACGCCGTTCTCCTGGATCCGCACCCGGCTGTTGTCGAGGCCGCGGATGATCGGCCGGCTGGCCGCGCCCGGCGCGTAGGTCGAGGCCGAGATGCCGGGCCGGTCCATCAGCGCGTCACCGAGCGTGCGCGGCTGCTCGCGGGCGATCTGGTCGCGCGTCACCACCGTCACCGGCGAGAAGGTGTCGACGGCCACCGGCAGGATGCCCGCCGGCAGGCTCGCCTCGGGCGCCGCCTTCGGCCCGGGCTGGATCGGGCTCGCCGTGGTGACGCTGAGCTCGGACAGGGCGACCGCGTCCTGCGCCCGCGCCGCACCCGGCAGCAGGCCCAGGCTCAGTCCCAACAGCGTCGCCCGGAATCTCGCTTGCCCGCTTCGCATCACGCCTCGTCACATCATGTTATAATGTTTCATTATGCGAATGTAACACAATAACAAGACAGGAATCGAACCGTGGCGCCGCTCGCGCCCCGGGCGTTGCGGTGCGGCCACAGCCGTATCCCCCGGTCAGCGGATGGCGGCGAGGTAGCCCGAGACGGTGAGGATCGAGACGATCGTCGAGACCAGCACGACGTTCGAG
This sequence comes from Methylobacterium sp. WL116, assembly GCF_008039455.1. NCBI lineage: Bacteria > Pseudomonadati > Pseudomonadota > Alphaproteobacteria > Hyphomicrobiales > Methylobacteriaceae > Methylobacterium > Methylobacterium sp. WL116. Next base: position 7,903 of record NZ_VRUV01000067.1, on the reverse strand, counting down.
GTCACGGCGGCTTCGCGCCGGTAGAACTCGGCGAGCATGAACGGCCCGGTCCCGGTCGGCAAAGCCGCCATCAGCACGGCGGTGTGCAGCAGCAGCGGCGGCAGGCCGAAGGCACGCGCGAGGCCGTAGGCCAGCAGCGGATGCGCCACGAGTTTGAGCCCGACGAGCAGGGCGGTCGCGGCGACCGGGCGTTCGTCCGACACCCTCGGGCGGGCGAGGAACAGGCCGAGCGCGACGAGCGCGCACGGGGCGGCCGAGCCGCCGAGCAGCTTCAGGAAGGTCTCGGCGGGAAGCGGCACGGCCGCGCCCGAGAGCGGGACCAGCGCGCCGAGGGCGGGCGCGATCAGCAGCGGGTTGCGCACGAGCGAGCGGGCGACCTTCAGGACCAGGTCGGAGCGCCGCCCCTCGGCCTGAAGCCCGATCTCGATCAGGACGATGGCGAGCGCGAACACCACGCAGACGGTCATGATCGCGGCGATGGTGGTCGGCGCCAGCGCCGCCGGGCCGAGCGCCACCAGCGCCAGGGGAAAGCCCATGAACCCGGTGTTGGCGTAGGCCGCGTTGAGGCCGTCGATCGCCGCGTCCGCGAGCGGCAGCGGCCGGCGCAGGCGGAACGTCACGGTGGCGGCGAAGACGATCACGCTGCTCAGGCCGAACACCGCGATGAAGCCGGGCTGCCAGATCTCGGCGGCATGGGTGTGGGCGATCACGTCGAAGAGCAGCGCCGGCAGCGCCAGGTAGACGACGTAGCGGTTGAGCTCCGCCGTGGCGCCGTCGCCGAGCACGTCGAGCCGCCGCACCAGCCACCCCGCGAAGATCAGCGCGAAGATCGGCAGCACGACCATCAGGGTCGAGAACATCAGGAAAACCGCGTCCGGGACAGGTCCGTCGCGTCCTAGCCGCGACGGCCGTCCGCACCAAGGCGCGAGCCCCGTCCGGAGGGGCGCGTGGATCGATACGGGGGAGGGCGGTTGGCGGAAGCGGATGGGAATCGAACCCACCGTACGCTTTGGGCGTACCACTGGTTTTGAAGACCAGGAGGGCCACCAGACCCCGTTCGCCTCCGCCGACCGGGATAGCATCGTCCGGCCCGGGGTCCAAGCGCGCGCGGAGGCCGAAGCGTCGCGGCCGGAGCGCCGGGCCCGCGGCGCGACCGGGCGAATGCCCGATTCGTAATAATTTCGCCACACTGTGGTGGCTCTGCATCAGCCATGCCGTTTCTGCGATCCAGGACTTCGGAGGCCCCGTCGGCGAGGCCCGACGAGGGCGGTGCCTCCGTCCCCGACGCGCTGCGGGCGGGGCCGCGCGGGCCCGGCTGGATCGGCGCCGGGGTGGTCGTCACCGCCCTGATCTCGGCGATCGCCACCTTCCTGGTGCTGGCCGGCGTCATCCGCGTGACGCCGACGCCGACGATCGGCGTCACCCTGCTCGCCATCAACGTCGCCCTGGTGCTCGGGCTCGCGGTGATCATCGCCTGGGAGGCGCGGGTCTTCCTGCATGCGCGGCGCGCCAACGCGGCGGTGGCCCGGCTCCACACCCGCATCGTCGGCCTGTTCTCGCTGATCGCGATCCTGCCGACCTGCCTGCTGGCCGTCGTCGCCTCGGTGACGATCGACCGCGGCCTCTCCCTCGGCTTCACCGACCGGGTCCGCGACGTGGTGCTGAAATCCGTCGAGGTGGCCGACGCCTACCAGGAGAACCAGTGCCAGTCGCTGGCGCGCGAGATCCGCATCCTCAACGACGACCTGACGCGGGCGCGGCCGAACTTCGACGTCAACCGCGACTGGTTCGAGGGCTTCCTCACCACCCGCGCGACCAATCTCGGCCTCCCGGTCGCCCAGATCATGCGCGGGCCGAACGAGGTGGTGGCGCGCGCCAAGATCGACGTGCTCAAGACGACGCGCCTGCCCTCGGCCGCCGCCTTCGAGGACGCGGCCAAGTCCAGCGAACCGATCTGCCTGCTGCCGACCGAGGGCCGCGTCTTCGCGGCGATGTTCCGGATGCCGGCCTACGACGACGCGGTGCTGCTGGTGCAGCGCGAGGTCAACCAGCTCGCCATCGACTTCCCCGGCGTGTCGCGCGCGGCGGCGGCCGAGTACCTCACCTACGATTCGCTGCGCACCTCGATCCAGGTGACCTTCGCCTCGATCTTCGTGCTGATCGCGCTGATCGCGCTGCTCTCGGCGGTGTGGTTCGGGATGAACTTCGCCAACCGCTTCGTCGCCCCGATCCGCCGCCTGATCAACGCCGCCGACCAGGTCGCCTCGGGCAACTTCTACGCTCAAGTTCCGGCGCGGAAGACCGACGGCGACCTCGCCCATCTCGGCGAGAGCTTCAACAAGATGACGCAGGAGCTGCGCCGTCAGCATGCCGGGCTGACCGCGGCGAGCGACCTGATCGACCGCCGCCGGCGCTTCACCGAGGCCGTGCTGTCGGGGGTCTCGCCCGGCGTCGTCGGCGTCGATGCCGCTGGCTTCGTCACCATCGCGAACCCGGCCGCCGAGCGGATGCTCGATCTGGCCGACGGCGCGCTCGTCGGCCAGCGCCTGTCCGACGCGGTGCCGGAGCTCGCCCCGCTCCTGCCCGGCGCCGAGGGGCGCCAGCGCGCGCAGGCGCACCAGATCCAGCTCACGCGGGGCGGGCGCGAGCGCACCATCGCGGTGCGGGTCACCAGCGAGCAGGCGCAGGGCGGCGCGCGCGGCTTCGTGGTGACCGCCGACGACATCACCGACCTCGTCTCGGCCCAGCGCACCTCCGCCTGGGCGGACGTCGCGCGCCGCATCGCCCACGAGATCAAGAACCCGCTGACCCCGATCCAGCTCTCGGCCGAGCGCATCCGGCGCAAGTACGGCAAGGTCATCACCGCCGACAAGGAGGTGTTCGACCAGTGCACCGCGACGATCATCCGCCAGGTCGACGAGATCAAGCGCATGGTCGACGAGTTCTCCTCCTTCGCCCGGATGCCCAAGCCCGCGATCGCCGAGAACGACCTCACCGAGATCGCCAAGCAGAACCTGTTCATGATGCGGGTGGCGCACCCCGACATCGACTTCGCCTTCACCGCGCACGGCCTCGGCGGCACCGGCACGGCGGAGGCCGAGAAGATCACCGCGGCCTTCGACATCCGCCTGCTGAGCCAGGTGATCACCAACATCCTCAAGAACGCCGTCGAGGCGGTGGCCGAGGTGCCGGAGGCCGAGCTCGGCAAGGGCAAGATCGGCTTGAGCCTCACCGTCGAGGAGGGCTTCGCCACGATCGCGGTGACCGACAACGGCAAGGGATTTCCCGTCGAGGGGCGCCAGCGCCTGCTGGAGCCCTACATGACGACCCGCGAGGGCGGCACCGGCCTCGGGCTGGCGATCGTGAGCAAGGTGCTGGAAGAGCACGGCGGCGGGATCGAGCTGAACGACAACCCCGCCGGCCGCGGCGGCCAGGTGCGCATGCGCGTGCCCCGCGCGCTGTCGCCCGCGGACGACGCGGTCGCGGGCCCGGCCCGCCCCAACCCTGACGAGAAGGGCGCCGCGACGACGGCCCCCCGAGAGATTGCGGAGATGCAGCCATGAGCGCCGATATCCTGGTGGTCGACGACGAGGCCGACATCCGCGACCTGGTCGCCGGCATCCTCGACGACGAAGGCCACCGCTCGCGCACCGCGGGCAGCTCCGACGAGGCGCTCGCCGCGATCGAGGCGCGCCGCCCCCACCTCGTCTTCCTCGACATCTGGCTGCAGGGCTCGCGCCTCGACGGCCTGCAGGTGCTCGACCTGATCAAGGCGTCCCACCCGGACCTGCCGGTGGTGATGATCTCGGGCCACGGCAACATCGAGACCGCGGTCTCGGCGATCAAGGCGGGCGCCTACGACTTCATCGAGAAGCCGTTCAAGGCCGACCGGCTGATCCTGGTGGCCGAGCGCGCGCTCGAGGCCTCGCGCCTGCGGCGCGAGGTCCGCGACCTCACCGCGCGCTCCGGCACCGCCAACCGCATCGTCGGCGGCTCGGTGGCGATCAACCAGCTGCGCCAGACGCTGGACCGCGTCGCCCCGACCAACGCCCGGGTGATGATCACCGGGGCGCTGGGCTCCGGCAAGGAGCTCGCCGCGCGCGGCCTGCACAAGGCCTCGGCCCGGGCGAGCGGGCCGTTCGTGCTGCTCAACGCGGCCGCGATCCTGCCGGAGACGATGGAATCGGAGCTGTTCGGGGTCGAGGCCGGCGGCGAGCAGGGGAGGCGGGTCGGCGCGCTGGAGGAGGCGCATGGCGGCACCCTCTACCTCGACGAGGTCGCCGACATGCCGCGGGAGACGCAAGGCCGGATCCTGCGCGTCCTCGTCGACCAGAACTTCCAGCGCGTCGGCGGCACCACCCGCGTCCACGTCGACGTCCGCATCATCTCGTCCTCCTCCCGCGACCTCGCCGAGGAGATCGCCGCCGGGCGCTTCCGCGAGGACCTGTTCCACCGGCTCTCGGTGGTGCCGATCCGCGTGCCCTCGCTCTCGGAGCGCCGCGAGGACGTGCCGGAGCTGATCCAGTTCTTCATGGACAACATCTCGGCCCAGACCGGGCTGCCGCGCCGGGTCATCGGGCAGGACGCGATGGCGGTGCTGCAGTCGCACAACTGGCCGGGCAACGTGCGCCAGCTCAAGAACAACGTCGAGCGGCTGATGATCCTGACGCAGGCCGACCCGGACCAGGAGATCACCTCGGAGATGCTGCCCTCCGAGATCGGCGCCCTGGTGCCGACGACCCCGAACGGCGCCGGCGGCGAGAAGCTGATGAGCCTGGCGCTGCGCGAGGCGCGCGAGATCTTCGAGCGCGAATACCTCGTGGCGCAGATCGCCCGCTTCTCGGGAAACATCTCCCGGACCGCCGAATTCATCGGCATGGAGCGCTCGGCCCTGCACCGCAAGCTGAAGTCCCTGGGGATCGGCCCCTGAGCGCCTTGCGGGCGGATGACGGAAGCGGTGAGAAGCAACCCCCGTTCGTCGCGTGCGGAGCCGGTTCGGGTCTTGCATCGGCGCCGGAATTGAACCTGTAATGCACGATTCCGCTCCGCGGCGGGCTCCTCAAGACCAGCGCTGCGGCGGCAGGATCGATGCCGCGGATAGAACGAAAACCCGCTCCCGAAGGCGGGCGCCAAGACAACAAAGGACAAGAAGATGGCGGCCGAACGCGCACAGAACCTGCAAGACACCTTCCTCAACCATGTCCGCAAGAACAAGATTCCGTTGACGATCTTCCTCGTCAACGGCGTCAAGCTGCAGGGCGTGGTGACTTGGTTCGACAACTTCTGCGTGCTGCTTCGCCGCGACGGCCATTCCCAGCTCGTCTACAAGCACGCGATCTCGACGATCATGCCGGGCCATCCCGTGCAGCTGTTCGAGCCGGACGAGACCGCCCCCGAGAAGGCGTGACCGGGCGCTCCTGACGCGCGGCCGGCCCCGGTCCGCGCGAGCGTGTTCCGCGCCATCTTGGTTCGCCGGCCGCTCAGCCCCATCTGAGGGGTTCCGAAACGCATCACGCCGCCGCCCCGACGGGCGGCGGCTCAAGGATTCCATGACCGAGACGCTGACCTCCGGCGAGGCCCGACTGCAGGCGATGGCCGTGCCGGAAGGCGAGATCGCCGCCGCGACCCACACCCTCGTCATCGGTCCCTACCTCAGCCGCACCGCGGCCGCGTCGCCGCACGGGCCGGCGCCGGTCTCGCGCTCGACGCAGGCGCGGCTGGAGGAGGCGGTGGGGCTGGCCGCCGCGATCGAGCTCGACGTGGTCGAGGCGATCCCGCTCAGCCTCGCCCGCATCCGGCCCTCGACCTATCTCGGCAAGGGCCGCGTCGAGGAGATCGCCGGCCTGATCAAGGCGAGCGAGATCGGCCTCGTGGTGATGGATTGCGCCCTGTCGCCGGTGCAGCAGCGCAACCTCGAGAAGGAATTCGGCGCCAAGGTCATCGACCGTACCGGCCTGATCCTCGAGATCTTCGGCCGCCGCGCCTCGACGCGCGAGGGCACGCTCCAGGTCGAGCACGCCCACCTGGCCTACCAGAAGTCGCGGCTGGTGCGGTCCTGGACCCACCTGGAGCGCCAGCGCGGCGGCTTCGGCTTCCTCGGCGGCCCCGGCGAGACCCAGATCGAGGCCGACCGGCGCATGATCCAGGAGCGCATGACGCGGATCGAGCGCGACCTCGACGCCGTCACCCGCACCCGCGGCCTGCACCGGCAAAGCCGGGCGCGCGTGCCCTACCCGATCGTGGCGCTGGTCGGCTACACCAATGCCGGCAAGTCGACGCTGTTCAACGCCCTGACCAAGGCGCAGGTGGTGGCGCAGGACATGCTGTTCGCCACCCTCGACCCCACCGCCCGCGCCACCAAGCTGCCGCACGGCGAGACCGTGATCCTGTCCGACACCGTCGGCTTCATCTCCGACCTGCCGACCGCCCTGATCGCCGCCTTCCGCGCCACGCTGGAAGACGTGATCGAGGCCGACATCCTGCTCCACGTGCGCGACGTCGCCCACGTCGATTCCGAGGCGCAGGCCGAGGATGTCGGCACGGTGCTGGGCGAGCTCGGAATCGAGATGTCGGCCGACCGGATCATCGAGGTCTGGAACAAGGCGGACCTGCTCGACGAGGGCGAGCGCACGCGCCTCGCCAACCTCTCGGCCCACGACCGCAACGACCGCGACGGCGCCGCACCGGTGCTGGTCTCGTCGCTGACGGGGGAGGGGCTGTCGGCGCTGACCGCGCGGATCGAGGCGCGCATCGCCCGCGCGCGCTCGACCTTCGCGGTCATCCTCGGCCCCGAGGAGGGCGCGGCCCTGCACTGGCTCTACGAGAACGCCGAGGTGCTCGACCGGCGCATGGAGGAGGGCGGCACGCTGCACCTCGCCATCCGGATCGCGCCGGAGAAGGAGCCGCGCTTCCTCAACCGCTTCGGCGGCGCCCGCCGGCTCAGCCGGGCCGGGTAGTCCCGACCCGCGCGGGCACCCGCCTCATGCTCGACGACAGGGCCGCACAGCGCGCGCAGGACGAGAACACCGTCCTGCGGCTGATGCAGCGCGCCACCGGCGGTCGCCTGCTGGTCCTGCGCGTGGTGATCGTGCTCGTGCTGCTGATGGCGGCGCAGGTCTACGACGGCTCGCTGCACGCGCTGAGCCACTGGTTCATCCTCGGCCTCTATGCGGCGGGCTCGGTCTGGTTCGGCCGGGCCGAGCGCGGGGAGGGGCGCCACGCGGAAGGCTTCGCCTGGGCCGGCACCGGGCTGAACGCCGGGCTGGCGATCTACGTCCTCGTCGAGCACATGCTGGCGGGCGCCGCCGACGATGGCGGGGCCGCCGACGCGGTGAGCCGGCTGCCGGCCTTCCTGCTGCTGCTGCAGACCGCGCTCAGCATGCGCGTGTGGCACGCGGCCCTGTTCTCCGGCACGGTCGTCTTCGCCTGGGGCGCCGCGATCCTCGTCGGCCTCGTCAACCCGGCCGGCTTCCTCGGCCCGCATGTCGATCTCGGCGAGCAGGTGCCGGGGCTGCTGACCTTCCTGGCCGCGAGCGTCGTGGTGGTCGACGGGGTCGCGCGCCTGCGCCACGCCGCCGGCGAGGCCGTGCGCCTCGAGCACGAGCGCACGCAGCTCGCCCGCTTCGTTCCCGACGGCGTCGCGACCGAGCTCGCCCGCGACGGCGACCTCGGAACGGCACGCCGGCGCCATGCCTGCCTGCTGGCCCTCGACGTCCGCGGGTTCTCGCGCCTGAGCCGCGAGCATCCGCCCGAGGCGATGGTGCGCGCGCTGCTCGCCATCCGCGCCCTGGCGCATGCGGCCGTGACCGAGCACGACGGCATCGTCGACAAGTATGTCGGCGACGCCGTGCTGGCGCAGTTCGTGGTCGGCGGCCCGGTGGCGCAGGCCCGCGGCGCGCTGGCC
>NZ_VRUV01000679.1:0-2071 GCF_008039455.1 Methylobacterium sp. WL116 | reverse complement strand
ACATCGCCGAGCGCCTGGCGCGCGAGGGCTTCGGCCTGCGCACCCGCCCGACCGGCGGCGACGTGCTGGAGGGCCTGCGCCGCAAGGCCGGGCTCGCCCCGGCCGCCTGACCCACCGAGCATCCCATCCCTTTCCCGTCCCACATCAGGAGCGTGTCATGAACAACGAGACCACCCAGCATTCCGGCGCCTGGGTCACCTTCACCTACGCCGCCTTCCTCGGCTCGGCCGCGATGGTGGCCTGCGGGATCCTGTTCCTGCCGGTGGACATCTGGATCAAGGGCTACCTCGCCATGGGCGTGGTGATGCTGGTCCAATCCTGCATCACCGCGACCAAGACGGTGCGCGACGTGCATGAGGGCCGCCGCATGGTGAACCGCATCGAGGACGCCAAGACCGAGCGCCTGCTGATGTCGGTCGGCAAGGACTGATCCGGGCAGGGTCCGATCCGGGCAAGGACCGATCCGGGCAAAAATTGACCCGAGACAGGACCGACGCCCCCTCGCGAGGCCCTGCCGAAATCCCGGCCGGGCCTCGCCGGACCCGAATTTCCCCGTCCCTTCGCCAGCCGAGACGATCCGATGCCCGAATTCCCGGCGCTCGCCCCCGCTTCGCGCGGGCGCATCCCGATGCCCGTCAAGCTCGCCTACACCGCCTTCGTCGCGGTCCTGGTCCCGACCTACCTGTCCGCTTACGGCCCGACGAACTTCCTGTACTTCTGCGACCAGTCGCTGCTGCTGACCCTGGTCGGGATCTGGCTGGAGAGCCCGCTGCTCGTCGCGATGTGCGCGGTCGGCCTCGTCGCGCCGCAACTGCTGTGGGTGCTCGACTTCCTCGGCACCGCCCTCGGCTGCCCGATCACCGGGATGACCGCCTACATGTTCGATCGGAGCACCGCGCCGTTCCTGCGCGGCCTGTCGGGCTTCCACGGCTGGCTGCCGTTCCTGCTGATCTACCTGGTCGGCCGCCTCGGCTACGATTGCCGCGCCCTGCTGACCTGGACCGCGCTCGCGATCGTCACCCTGCTGGCGTGCTTCTTCCTGATGCCGCCGCCGACGCCGGAGCCGGGCCTGACCCCGGTCAACATCAACTACGTCTGGGGCATGAGCGACCGGGCGGCGCAGACCTGGGTTCCGGCCTGGGCCTGGCTCGCGGGCCTGATCGTCGGCCTGCCGACCCTGCTGTTCCTCCCGACCCACCTCGCCCTGCGCCGCTGGGCGCCGGCGCGATCGCGACCCGCTGCGGGATGACGGAACGCGCGGAGCCTCTTCCCTCCCCCGCAGAGGGGGGAGGGACGGTGGGGGGCCTGTCTTCGTTCGAGGCCCGGGAACGAGGTCGGCGTCCGCTCGGTCGAAGGCGGGGCCTTGGTCCAGAGCGATCCCGTCAGGCGCCGTCGCCGCCCGGCACCAGCGTGATCACCGTCTCCGTCGCGGCGTCGACCGCCGCGCGGGAGTACAGCAGCGGACGGTAGGCGCGCCGGGCCCAGGGCTCGGCATGGTCGGCGTAGTGCGGGCTCGCCGGGTGGCCGGATTGGCCCGGGGCGTTGACGAAGACGCCGGCATCCCAGTCGCCGACGTCGAGCACCATCCGGAACGAGGCGCCGTGCGTCATCCGGAACGTCGCGGGGTCGTACTCGGCGTGCATCACGCAGGGCCCCGCCCCCGGCATCGGCAGGGGGCCGACATCGTGGCCGGTGAAGCCGCGCGGGCCGAGCGGGTGCGCGAACAGCGCGTGGTGCAGGCGGCCCCAGGCCCAGGCCGCGGGATCGGGGCCGAGGCGGGCCGCGCAGTCCCGCCAGGCCGCCGCCAGGGTGCGTTCGACCAGCGCGTCGCGGGCGGCGCGGTCGAGCGGCGGGCGCGGCGTCTCCAGGCGGTCGAGCAGGGCCTGCAGGTCGCCCGGCGGCAGCAGGCGCCGGGTCTCTAAATCGGGCACGAGGGCGTGCAGCAGGGCCGGGCGCAGGTGGTGCACCCAGAACACCTCCACCAGCGCGGCCGAGGCCGAGCCCTCGTGCAGGTGCCCGTCGAAGGTCTCGAGCAGGGCGATCGCCCGGCGGGCCTCCGCGTCGGCGGGCG
>NZ_VRUV01000678.1:0-2074 GCF_008039455.1 Methylobacterium sp. WL116 | reverse complement strand
CCGCCACGCCGGCCCTCGCCCAGGCGCTGCCGCAATCCCCGATCGCCGCGCCGGAGCACCCGCCGGGCTCGTTCGCCAACATCGTCGACAAGGTGAAGCCGGGCGTCGTCTCGGTGAAGGTGAAGCTCGACGACTCCGCTTCCAGCGACGACGAGGACGGCCCGAGCGGCCAGCAGGGCCAGAACCTGCAGAACGTGCCGCCGCAGCTGCGCGAGTTCTTCAAGCGCTTCGGCCAGAACGGCCCGAACGGTGGACCGCCCGGCATGCAGCCGCAGCACCAGGGCCCGCGCGGCGCCGTCGGCTCCGGCTTCATCATCTCCGCCGACGGCTACGTCGTGACCAACAACCACGTCGTCGACCACGCCAAGACCGTGCAGGTGACGCTCGACGACGGCCGGACGCTGGACGCCAAGGTGATCGGCAAGGATTCCAAGACCGACATCGCGCTCCTGAAGATCAAGGATTCCGGCAGCTACCCCTACGTCCAGTTCGGCAAGGCGGCCCCGCGGGTCGGCGACTGGGTGGTGGCGATCGGCAACCCGTTCGGCCTCGGCGGCACGGTGACCGCCGGCATCGTCTCGGCCCGCGGCCGCGACATCGGCGCCGGCCCGTACGACGACTTCCTGCAGATCGACGCGCCGATCAACAAGGGCAATTCCGGCGGCCCGACCTTCAACGTCAACGGCGAGGTCGTGGGCGTGAACACCGCCATCGCCTCGCCGTCGGGCGGCAGCGTCGGCCTCGCCTTCGCCATCCCCGCCGAGACCGTGCAGGCGGTGGTCGATCAGCTCAAGACCGACGGCAAGGTCGCCCGCGGCTATCTCGGCGTGCAGGTCCAGCCGGTGACGCAGGACATCGCCGAGGGGCTCGGCATGGCCAAGCCGAAGGGCGCCCTGATCGATCACGCCGAGGACGGCACGCCGGCGGCCAAGGCCGGCCTCAAGTCTGGCGACGTGATCGAGTCGGTCAACGGCAACCCGATCAACGACGCCAAGGAGCTGTCCCGCAAGATCGCGGGGCTGAAGCCCGGCGCCAAGGTTGAGATCGCCTATCTCCGCGGCGGCAAGTCCGACAACGCGACGATCACGCTGGGCGCGCTCCCGACCGACGGGTCGAAGGTGGCCTCCTCGGACACCGGCATGGCCGGCGGCCAGCCGCGGCTCGGGCTGAGCCTGGCGCCGGCGGCGGAGGTCGGCCTGTCCGACAGCGGCGTCGCGGTGGTCCAGGTCGATCCGGACGGCCCGGCCGCCGCCAAGGGCATCGAGCAGGGCGACGTCATCCTCGACGTGGCCGGCAAGAGCGTGACCCGCCCCTCCGAGGTCGCCGAGCAGATCCGCATGGCCGAATCCAGCGGGCGCAAGGCGGTGCTGATGCGGGTGAAGAGCAGCAAGGGCGTGACCCGCTTCGTCGCGATCTCGCTGACCAAGAACGACGGCTGATCCGACACGCGCGCCGGGGCCTCGCCCCCGGCGATCCCGATCGACCCACGCACGGCATCGGCAGGACGCGGACGCGTTCGGCCGGTGCCGTCTCGTCGTGACCGCTCGCTCGCGCCGATGGAACGGATCTTGAACCGGATCGGCCGGGGCCTGCTTCGGAATCCGTTTCCGGGCGCGCTATAGTCGGCTCCGCGAACTCCACGGGATCCGCGACCGGATGGCGAGCGTCGACCTGAACTCCGATCTCGGCGAGGGCTTCGGCGCCTATGCCTGCGGCGACGACGCGGCGATGCTCGCCATCGTCACCTCGGCCAACGTCGCCTGCGGGATGCATGCGGGCGACCCGGAGATCATGGCCGAGACCTTCGCGCGGGCGAAGGCGAACGGCGTCGCCGTGGGTGCCCATCCGGGCTTTCCCGACCTCTGGGGGTTCGGGCGGCGGCGGATGCCCTTCACCGCGCCCGAGATCGAGCGCCTCGTCGCCTATCAGATCGGCGCCGCCCAGGCGCTCGCCGCTTACGCAGGTCATCGCATCGCCTACGTGAAGGCGCACGGGGCGCTCGCCAACCTCGCAGCCGCCGAGCGCGACGTCGCCGACGCGATCGCCCGGGCCGTGCGCGCGGTCGACCGCGACC
>NZ_VRUV01000677.1:0-2075 GCF_008039455.1 Methylobacterium sp. WL116 | reverse complement strand
CCGCCCGCTCGGGCGGCAGCGGCGCGATCCGCCCGCTCACGGCGGCGACCCGTCCGGTCCCGGGATCAGGACTTGCGTCGCTGCGCGTCGTTGAACTTCAGCATCTCGATGATCGGCTGGTAATCCTCCAGCGTCACCGGGGTGAGGCCGAGGTCCTTGCCGTCGGAGAGGCGGTCGAAGGCGGCCTTGTCGGCGGTCGGCAGCGCGACGAAGGCCTCGACGATCTTGCGCTTCAGGTCGGCGGGCAGGCTGGACAGCATCGCGAACGGGCCCTCGGGCAGGAACGCGGACTTGAAGACGATGCGGAAGTCGGACGGGCTCAGCGGCGTGCCGTCGGGCTTCTTCAGCATGCCCTTGGCGGCCATGCGGGTGACGACGGAATCGGTCTCGGAGTTCCACAGGTTGGCGGCGGCGTCGGCCGTGCCCTGGGTCAGCGCCAGCACCGCGTTCTCGTGGCTGCCGGCGTAGACGGTCTTGCCGAACAGCGCGTCGACGTCGTGGCCGCTCTTGTTGAGGAAGAAGCGCGGGGCCTGGTTGCCGGAGGTCGAGTTCGGGTCGACCAGGGCGAGGTTCCTGCCCTTCAGGTCCGCGATCGTCCGGTACGGGCTGTCGGCGCGCACGTAGAGCACCGAGTAGTAGCCCGAGGCGCCGTTATCGTGCTTCTGGTTGACGATCGGGTCGACCTTCACCCCCGTCATCACCGCGCGGGCGAACGAGGCCGGGCCGTAGAAGGCGATCTGGATGTTGCCGGCGCGCTGGCCCTCGATCACCGCGGCGTAGTCGTTGGCGACCCGCAGCTTCACCGGCACCCCGAGCGCCTTGGTGAGGTAGGCGGCGAGCGGCGCGTAGCGGTCGGTGGTGCCGGTGGCGTTCTCGACGGGAATCGCGCCGAGGGTGATCTCGGGCACCGTCGCCTTCCAATCCTGAGCCAGGGCGGGCTGCAGGGCGAGCGCGGCCAGGCCGCCCGCGAGGGCGCCGACGAGGGTGCGACGGTCGAGCATCATCATCTCCGGGAAGGGGCGTGGCACGGGGTTCGTCTGGGGTCAGGCGACGAGGGCGGCGGGCTCGACCGCGTGCGGCGCCCGGTCCATCACCTCGCCGGCCTCCAGGCCGTAGAGCTGCTTGGCGACGTCCTCGGTGAGGTCGAAGGCGCCGCCGTCGAACACCACGCGGCCGTCGGCGAGGCCGACGAGCCGGTCGCAATAGGCGCGGGCGAGGTCGAGCGAGTGCAGGTTGCACAGCACGGTGATGCCGAGGCGCCGGTTGGCGTCGGCGAGCGCATCCATCACCAGCTTGGTGTTGCGCGGGTCCAGCGAGGCCACCGGCTCGTCGGCGAGGATGATGTCGGGCTCCTGCACCAGCGCGCGGGCGATCGCGACCCGCTGCTGCTGCCCGCCCGAGAGCTGGTCGGCGCGGTGGGCGGAAAAGCCCGCCATGTCGAACGCCTCGAGCGCCGCGAGCGCCCGCGCCCGGTCCTCGGCCGACCACAGCTTCAGGAGCGCGCGGTGGCTCGGGGCGTGGGCGAGGCGCCCCATCAGCACGTTGGTCAGCACGTCGAGGCGGCCGACCAGGTTGAACTGCTGGAACACCATGGCGCAGCGGGCGCGCCAGCGGCGCAGGTCGCGCCCCCGGAGCGCGGTGACGTCGAGCCCGTCGAACAGGATCCGCCCGGCCGAGGGCTCGGCGAGGCGGTTGAGCATGCGCAGGAAGGTCGACTTGCCGGCGCCCGAGCGCCCGATCACCCCGACGAAGCTGCCCGGCTCGATCCGCAGCGAGATCCGGTCGACCGCGAGGCGCGGTCCGTAGCGCCGCGTGAGGCTATCGACGATGAGCATGCGTGCCGTCCGCCGCGAGGGATGCGCCGGTAGACCCGTCGCGCGCGACGATAGGATGACAGCCGCGCCGCGACCCGCGGTTTCGTCGTGAACGGGCGCGCCGTGCGGCTACGCAGCGAACGGGATCCGGCGCAGGAGGCGGAACGGCGCCGCGCCGTCCTGGCGCAGCAGCGTGATCGCGTCGATCGTCAGCGACGTCGGGGGGCAGGCCGCCGCGAGGCGGGCGCGCCAGGTTTCGCG
>NZ_VRUV01000676.1:0-2075 GCF_008039455.1 Methylobacterium sp. WL116 | reverse complement strand
GGCCGCGGCGCTGCGGCGCGGGGCGGCCTCGGCCCGCGCGGCGATGTGGTCCACGAAGTCGCGGATGTGGACCATGCCGCGCGGGTCGTCGAGCGTCTCGCCGTAGACCGGCAGGCGGGAATGGCCGGCGGTGCGGAACAGCTTCAGCAGGTCGCCGAGGCTGGTCTCGACCGAGACCGCGACGATGTCGGCCCGCGGGATCATCACGTCGTCGACGCGCACCTTGTGCAGCCCGAGGACGTTCTTGAGCATGGCGCGCTCGAGCGGCGAGAACGCGTTCTCACCCGAATCGGGCTCGGCCAGGGCCTCTTCGATGTCGCCGCGCAGCGAATCGCGCGGTTTCAGGTGCAGCACCTGGAGGAGGCGGTCGTACCAGGGCTCGCGCGCACCCGATTCCGCCTCGTTGGAACTGAGCGCGGCCTGGGCCGCGCCGCGACTTCGATCGTGGGTCATGTCTCTCGTGTCTGGGATCGGTTGGGACGTCGTCGCTCAGCCGGCCGCGGAGTCCGCGTAAGGGTCGGGCACGCCGAGGGTCGCGAGCGCCGCGACCTCCAGGGCCTCCATGGCCTCCGCGTCCGCGTCGCCGGTCTCGTGGTCCTGACCGAGCAGGTGGAGGGTGCCATGAACCAGGAGATGCGCGAGGTGGTGGACGAGCGGCTTCGACTGCTCGGCACTTTCGCGCACCAACGTGTCGTACGCAAGAACGACGTCGCCGAGCGGCACCGCGACGCCGGCATGGGCGGGCTGCGGCGAGGACGGAAACGACAGCACGTTGGTGGGCCGGTCCTTGCCCCGCCAGGTCCGGTTGAGCGCCTGCACGGTGGCGTCGTCGGCGAGCAGGACGCTGACCTCGACCGGGCCGGCGGGCGGCTCGGGGGCCGCGGCGAGACCGGCCTCGACGGCGCGAATCACGAAGGCTTCGAGGTCGGGGACCGCGCCGCTCCAGCGTTCGTCCTCGATCGCCACCTCGACCACCATGTCGATCGCGTGCCCCATCACGCGAGCGGCCGCCGCCGCGGGTTCGGGTTGCGGTCGGCATCCGCCTCGCCGTGGGCCGCGCCCTCGTAGGCGGTGACGATGCGGCGCACGAGGTCGTGGCGGACCACGTCCTTGTCCCGGAAGTTGATGCGGCCGATGCCCTCGACGCCGTCGAGCACCCGCACCGCCTCGACCAGCCCCGACTTCTGCCCCGGCGGCAGGTCGACCTGGGAGGGATCGCCGGTGACGATCATCCGCGAGTTCTCGCCGAGCCGGGTCAGGAACATCTTCATCTGCATCGAGGTGGTGTTCTGCGCCTCGTCCAGCAGCACGATCGCGTTGGTGAGCGTGCGCCCGCGCATGAAGGCCAGCGGCGCGATCTCGATCACCCCGGTCTGCAGGCCGCGGTCGACGTGGCGCGCCTCCATGAAGTCGTAGAGCGCGTCGTAGATCGGGCGCAGGTACGGGTCGACCTTGTCGCGCATGTCGCCGGGGAGGAAGCCGAGGCGCTCGCCGGCCTCGACCGCCGGGCGCGAGAGGATCAGCCGCTCGGCGTGGCCCTGCTCCAGCAGCGAGACCGCGTGGCCGACGGCGAGCCAGGTCTTGCCGGTGCCGGCCGGACCCTCGGCGAAGACGAGCTCGTTGGCGCGCAGGGCCTTGATGTAGGCGTCCTGTGCCGCGTTCCGGGCGCGGACCGCGCCGCGCTTGCGCGTGGCGATCTGCTCGAAATGCGGCCGGTCCGGCTCGGCGGCGATGGCGGCCGCCGGGAACAGCTGGCCCTGGACGGTGGCCTCCTGGATCGCGCCGTCGACGTCGCCCAGCGTCAGGGCGCTGCCGCCGGTCCGCACGCGGGCGTAGAGCTTCTCGAACACCCGGCGGGCACGCTCGGTCGCGTCCGGCGAGCCCTTGAGCACGACGTGGTTGCCCAGCGCGGTGGCCGTCACCTCCAGCCGGCGCTCGATATGCGCGACGTTCTGGTCGTACTGGCCGAAGACGAGGCTCGCGAGGCGGTTGTCGTCGAAGGTCAGCGAGACCTCGACCGGCTCGTCGTGGCCGAAGCCCGGGCCGAGCGGCCGCGCGGCGGGCCCGCGCCCGCG
>NZ_VRUV01000675.1:0-2080 GCF_008039455.1 Methylobacterium sp. WL116 | reverse complement strand
GCGCCGGCCCGGCCGCGTGCCGCACCGCCCCGGGCTTTCGCGCCACCGGGGCGACCGGAAGCGCACGCTCCTGCGAAGGGCTGACGGCTCGGCTCACGGACACGCCCCTCGGATCGAAGATCGGCGCGAGGCTGCCTGCATCCGCGCGGCCGTTCAAGATGCCGGTGCGGGCGAATGCTGTGGGAACACGGCGATGTGTCCGGGTTGCACAAGTCGGGACGGCCCGGAATCGCGGAGAGACGGGATCCGATCCGTCGACCGCCCCGACGTGGCCTGCCTCGACGTGACCTGCACCGACGGGATCTGCACCCAGTCGGTCCGGCTGCGCCCCGCGTGCGGCCGGGGCCGGCACGATTTCAGGACGCGCGTGCGGCCGGGGCGAAACTCGCGGCGAGCATCGTCCGGTCCCCGGCCGGCATCCCACGCGCCGCCATGAACTCCGGCACGCGCCGCATCGCCGCCTGGACCGCCTCGCGAATGCTGTCGGCCGCGATGCGCGACAGCTTGAACCGCGGATGGGACGCGAACGCCCGTTCGGCATCCCATTCGGGACCGAGGCCCGGCGCCGGCGCGCAGACATGCCGCATCACGCCCGGATGCGGTGCGATGTCGAAGACCGGCGACAGCCGCCACCCGTCGCCCGCACCGAGGAACGCGTGGTTGCGCAGGTGGTCGTCGGTGTTGTGGAGGCACGCGTTCACCAGGAGCCGCCGGAACATCTCCGGAAACGCGTTCGCGACGCCGATCGACTCCGCGACCGCCGCGATGTCGACGTAGGTCTTCCGGGTGCCGTAGCCGAAGCTCGGCTCCTTGAGCAGCGTGGCCGCACTCAGATAGGCGATCGGCTCGCCTTCCGAGGTGCGGTCGAACCGTTCGACGAGAAGCACGCTTCGACCGCCGATATCGAGAAGCTCGCGAGCCGGGACCGACAGGCCGGCCGCCTCGGCGACGTCGAGGCAGACCGCCTCCGCGCGCGGATCGTCGAACCTGTCGCCCCAGGCGGGAAACTTCGCGATCCACTGGCGCCCGCGGTGCCGCAGCCGCGCCTTGGGGCGGGCGCCCCCGACGTCGGCGCTGTTGCGGAGGAGCACCTGCAGGTGATGCGAGGCGCTGCGGCCGTCCTCGATCGCCTCGGCCGCCGCCAGCAGCGCCGCGATGTCGTCCTCCGCGGCGGGCAGGTGCAGGAGCGGGGCTTCGTCCGGAACCCAGGTTCGGGGACCGTCCGGGGTCGGGCCGAAGGCGAGGTCCCCCGTTCGCGTGGTTCCGCCCAGGGCAAGATACTCGGCCATCCCGAGGCGTCGATGCGGGAAGGCCCGATCGAGGATGCCCTTGCCCCAGCCGTCGGGCCCGGCATCGTGAAAGGCGAGGTGGACCTCGTCGGGATGAGCCGACCTCGACCGGCCGCTGATCGGAAGCCCGATCGGATCGATCGGCCTCGGGGTCCTGGAGCGAAGGACGGACTTGGCGTAGACGAAGCGGCCGATCCGCCTGTCGCCCCCTTCGAAGCGGAGCGAGCCGACGGGGACGTAGCGCGCCGCATCCCATCGGAAGACGACGAGCTCGTCGAGGCGGCCGGATTCAGAAATCGGCCACATGGGCAGACCTCCTCGATCGCCGGCGGCCGAGCACGGCGTCCATGTCGTCGCCGATCGGATCGGCGGCGACGATCTCCCCGAGGCGTTCGGTATAGCCGAGGACGGTCAGCGCCTTGAGCAGGATGCCGACCGCCACGCCCGGACGCCCGTTCTCGATCGCGACCACGGATGGGCGGCCGACCCCCATGCGCTCGGCGAACGCGGCCTGGGTGAGGTTTCGGCGCAGCCGTGCGAGCCGGATGGTCTGGCCGAGCCTCGCGAGGCTCGCCAGTTCGTCGCTCGACAGGACCGTGGTCGTGCGCATGGCTAGAACTCCATACGTTATCTTGGTTTGTGATATATCTTCTGATCGCCTGAAGGACTAGCACGGACTGCCGGGCGGCGGGAAGGCCTTGTAGAACCCCTGCCGGGTGAGCTGCGCGTTCAGCTCGGCCAGCGGCCGCGACTGGTCGTGCTTCAGGAAGACCGTGAGCAGGATCGCGTTG
>NZ_VRUV01000674.1:0-2082 GCF_008039455.1 Methylobacterium sp. WL116 | reverse complement strand
GCCGTGCCGAGGTCGATGGCGAGCGCCAGCACCATCGCGGCCGTGCCGAGCGCGAACAGCAGCGTGTAGTTGCCCGCCGTGTGCGCAAAGACGAAGGACAGCCCGTAGGCGGCGCCGGCCTGGAACAGCGCGAACGCCACGGTGGCGACGCTCCAAGCCGCCTTCTGCCGCTCCGGCTCCCCGGGCAGGAGCTCGCCGATGCGGCCGAGCATGAGCGGCACGGTTCCGGTGACGAAGGCGCCGACCGCGACGCTCGACAGGATCAGCCACGACGGGCCGAGGCCGAGGGCCGGAATCGCGATCGCGCCGGCCTCGACCAGGAAGGCGAGCCGGAGCGCGGGACCGAAGCCGGTCCGGTCGGCGAGGTGCCCGACGAGGATCGGGCCGACCGTCGCGCCGAGCCCGAACAGCACCCAATAGTGCGATCCGGCCTGGATGCCCTGCCCGAGGCCGCGCGCGACGAGGTGGTGACCGGACCGATGCGGAGGGCGAGCGGACGGCGGCTCAGCGCCGGCCCGAGCGCCACGAACTCGCCCCGCGCCAGGTCGCGGAAACGCTCCGCGCCGCGCCGGTCGAGGCCGAGCAGGTCGGCGGCCCGCGCCATGTCGATGTCGAGGAAGGTGCGCCCCATCAGGAAGTTGGTGGCCTCGGCCGCGACGTTCTTGGCGAGCTTGGCCAGCCGCTGCGTCGCGATAATGCCGGCCAAGCCCCGCTTGCGCCCGCGGCACATCAGGTTGGTCATCGCACCGAGCGCGATCTTGCGGGCCTCGTCGGAGACGTCGCCGGCGGCGGCCGGCGCGAAGATCTGCGCCTCGTCGACCACGACGAGGCAGGGATACCAATGCGCCCGCTCGGCCTCGAACAGCCCGCCGAGGAAGGCGGCGGCGGCGCGCATCTGCGCCTCCATGTCGAGGCTCTCGAGGTCGAGCACCACCGAGACGCGGTGCCCGCGCACCCGCGCGGCGATCGCCTGCAGGTCGCCCTCCCCGTGGCTTCCGTCCACCACGAGGTGGCCGTGCGCCTCGGCAAGGGTGACGAAGTCGCCCTCGGGGTCGATCACCACCTGCTGCACGTGGCCGGCGCTCTGCTCCAGCAGGCGGCGCAGCAGGTGCGACTTGCCCGAGCCGGAATTGCCCTGGACGAGCAGGCGCGTCGCGAGCAGCTCCTCCAGGTCGAGGCGGGCCGGCTGGCCGATGCCCTGCCCGTCGAGCCCGAGCCCCATCTCGATGCCGAACGCCATCGTCGCTCCGGTTGCACGCCGCGGGAAATCCCGAGCCTCCCGTTAACACGCGAGCACCCTTCGCGATGCGTCCGGCGCGCCGCGCGTCCACAGGCGCGGGGTCGCGGTGGACGAAGGGCTCAGAGCGGCTTGCGGTAGACCACGAAGCCCGAGCGGTCGCCGACCTGATCGTAGAGCCGCATCGCCGTCGCGTTGGTCTCGTGCGTCTGCCAGTAGACCCGGGGCGATCCGGCGCGGCGCGCCGCAACGTAGACGGCCTCGATCAGCGCGCGGCCGACGCCCCGCCCGCGGGCGTCGGCCGTCGTGAACAGATCCTGCAGGTAGCAGAACGGCGCGGTGGCCGTGGTGGTGCGGTGGTAGAGGTAGTGCGTCAGGCCGATCAGCCGGCCGTCGCGTTCGGCCACGAGCGCGTGCATCGGCTCGTAGGCGTCGAAGAACCGCTCCCAGTTCGCCTGCGTCACCGCGGGCGGGATCGCCGCCGGGCCGACGCGCTCGTAGAACAGGTTGTAGCCCTCCCAGAGCGGGAGCCACTGCGCGTGGTCGGCGCGGGCGACGGGGCGGATGACGACGTCCTGGGGCATCGTCGCGATCCTGCACCCGCCCGCATCGCCGCTCAAGCCGTGCGGCCCGCGCGCGATCGTGGCATGCTGCCATCCATGCGGAACGCCATCACCGACATCGCCGGCATCCGGGTCGGCCACGCCGCGGACGCACGGGTCGCCAGCGGCGTCACCGCGCTGGTGTTCGACCGGCCGGTCACGGCGGCGGTGGACGTCCGCGGCGGCGGGCCGGGCACCCGCGAGACCGATTTGCTCGACCCCGAGCGCACCGTCGAGGGCATC
>NZ_VRUV01000673.1:0-2085 GCF_008039455.1 Methylobacterium sp. WL116 | reverse complement strand
CGCGGGCGCCGTGCGCGACGCCGGCTCGGACGACCTGAGCCCGGCCGACGAGGCCCTGTTCCAGCACCTGCGCGGCCTGCGCGCCACCATCGCGCGCGCCGACAACATCGCCGCCTTCATGGTGTTTCCCGATCGGACGCTGATCGAGATGGCCAAGGGCAAGCCGGTGGATCTCTACGCGCTGCGCACCGTCCACGGCGTCGGCGAGCGCAAGCGCGAGGCCTACGGCGAAAGGTTCGTCGCCGCGATCGCCGAGTTCCTGGCGCATCCCCCGGCGGCGTGACGGGCGGAGCCGGCATCGGCGACGTCTCAGCTTGTAGGCTCGCTCGACAAGCTTCTCGCGACCCACGCCAGACGTGCGGAGAGCCGTGGGCGCTCCTTCGACGCAGCCATCCGTGGTGGTCGAGCAAACGCAATTCCGCGCGGGAAGCGAACCTTGACCGCGAGAAGGCGTCCTACGGCATCGCCGTGGCCCACTGCCGGGTGTTTGCGGTTGAAGCAGCGGCTTTCGCGGACCGACCCAAGCCCGGTGAACTTCCTCGGTCCGGCCAACCCCCATCGGATACGTATGACCGCTTGGGTGCCATTCGACTTTTGTACAGTCTGGGATGGACGCCAAGGCAGGCGGGGCGGCGGACAATCTGCCGCCCGCGCGCTGCGGCTCGGCCTTCTCCGCTCTCAACCGTGAGCGGGCGGGGTGGCGATGTCCGCCTCGATCGATCCGTTGCCCGGAAGCGGACAGGCCGAAAGCCACCCTTTGCGGTGCCCCCCGAGTTTCTCAGCGGGTCATAACGCCGGCGTCTTTTCGCTCGTCTCCGGGGCGTGCCGTCGTGTAGGGAGCCGGCATCCTTCGACAGCAACAGCGCCGGAACGCTCCGTCATCACCCGATTCAGCGACACGCCCACCGCCGATCCGCAAGAGGTGGTCACGCGCCAGGTCTTCTACCTGCCCGGCTTCGATCCGCGCCAGCCCGAGACCTACTGGGGCCTCTTCCGTCGCGAGAGCCGGCTGACGGCCGCGCGCCGCGGGCTCGACATCGCGGTGAGCGACCCGTCGCGCAGCGCCGACCGCCTCAGCCTCGACTGGACCGTCGAATCGGGGGGCACCCGCACGCGCTACGGCCTGCTGCGCTGGGACGACATCGTGCGTGCGCGCTTCCCGCGCCCCAACTGGCGGCGCCTCCTCACGGTGCCGGCCCTGCTGTGGCGGCTCAGGCGCTCGGGCTACGAACGGCGCCTGCGCCGCGAGGGGCGCAGCTTCGCCATGGTGATCTTCGGCGTCCAGTACCTGTTCCTGGTGTTCGTGGCGTTGAGCCTCGGGCTCGCCGCGCTGCTGCCGCTGGCGCTGCCGGCCGACTGGCGGCCGTGGTCGTGGCTCGCGGTACCGGTCGCGGCCTACGCGATCCTGGCCGGGATCATGGCGATCACCCGCGGCAAGCCGTTCTACTGCGCCCACCTCGTCGACGACACTGCCTTCACCCACGACCACGCGGCCGGCCGCGAAGCCCGGATGCCCGAGCGCCTCGACGCCATGGCCGCGCGCATCGCCGCCGCCGAGGGCACCGCCGACGAGGTCGTGGTGATCGGCCATTCCTCGTCGAGCTTCCTCGGGGTCGAGGTGCTCGACCGGATCCTCTCGGCCGATCCCGCCTTCGGCACCCGCGGCACGCCGGTCTCGTTCGTGACGCTGGGCAGCGTGATCCCCTGGATCGCCCTCGACCGCCCCGCGGTGAAGTTCCGGGCGGCGCTCGCGCGCTTCGCCGCCGCCGACCAGATCCGCTGGCTCGACGTGCGCGCGCCCTGGGACTGGCTGTCGATCCACTTGCGCGATCCGCTGACCGCCTCCGACGTTCCTTCGCCCGACCGCGGGCGCCCGGCCACGCGCTACGTCCGGCTGGAGGACCTGATCGAGCATCGTCTCATCCGAGGCCGACGCTTCAACCTGTTCCAGATGCACTTCCAGCTCTTGATGTCGAGCCTGGACACGGACGGGTTCGACTACATCGCCCTGGTCTCCGGGCCGGAGCCGGTGCACGCGGCGATCGACCGCCGGTGCGGGGCGCGGCCGGCGAGCCCGTCCGAAGG
>NZ_VRUV01000672.1:0-2103 GCF_008039455.1 Methylobacterium sp. WL116 | reverse complement strand
TCACGCCCGACGGCATCCACCAGTACGGCGGCGCGGGACGTCGCGGATGCGGTCGAGGCGCCGCAGCTCGTGCCGCGCTCCGGTCCCGTGCTCAGCTGCGCAGGCCGGGCGCCTCCTGGCCCGTGCGGGCGACGTACTCGGTGTAGCCGCCGCCGTACTGGTGGATGCCGTCGGGCGTGAGCTCGAGCACCCGGTTCGAGAGCGCGGCCAGGAAGTGGCGGTCGTGGCTCACGAACAGCATCGTGCCCTCGTAAGCGGAGAGCGCGTCGATCAGCATCGCCTTGGTGCCGATGTCGAGGTGGTTGGTCGGCTCGTCGAGCACCAGGAAGTTCGGCGGGTCGAACAGCATCTTGGCCATCACCAGCCGCGCCTTCTCGCCGCCCGAGAGCACCCGGCAGCGCTTCTCGACGTCGTCGCCCGAGAACCCGAAGCAGCCGGCGAGCGCGCGCAGGGAGCCCTGGCCGGCCTGCGGGAAGGTGCTCTCCAGGTCCTGGAACACGGTGAGGTCGCCGTCGAGCAGGTCCATGGCGTGCTGGGCGAAGTAGCCGAGCTTGACGCTGCCGCCGACCGCCACCGTGCCGTCGTCGGGCTGGGCCGAGCCCGTCACGAGCTTCAGCAGCGTGGACTTGCCGGCGCCGTTGACCCCCATCACGCACCAGCGCTCGCGCCGGCGGATGCCGAAATCGAGGTTTTGGTAGATCGTGCGGCTGCCGTAGCGCTTGTGCACGCCCTTCAGCATCACGACGTCGTCGCCCGAGCGCGGCGCCGGCTGGAACTCGAACGCCACCGATTGGCGCCGCTTCGGCGGCTCGACGCGCTCGATCTTGTCGAGCTTCTTCACCCGGCTCTGCACCTGGGCGGCGTGGCTCGCCCGCGCCTTGAAGCGCTCGATGAACTTGATCTCCTTGGCAAGCATCGCCTGCTGGCGCTCGAACTGCGCCTGCTGCTGGCTCTCGTTGAGTGCGCGCTGCTGTTCGTAGAAGGCGTAGTCGCCCGAGAAGGTGGTCAGCGTGCCGCCGTCGATCTCGATCACCTTGCCGACGATGCGGTTCATGAACTCGCGGTCGTGCGAGGTCATCAGCAGCGCGCCCTCGAACCCCTTTAGGAAGGATTCGAGCCAGATCAGGCTCTCGATGTCGAGGTGGTTGGAGGGCTCGTCGAGGAGCATCACGTCCGGGTTCATCAGCAGGATGCGGGCAAGCGCCACGCGCATCTTCCAGCCGCCGGACAGCTTGCCGACGTCCCCGTCCATCATCTCCTGGGAGAAGCTCAGGCCGGCCAGCACCTCGTAGGCTCGGCCTTCGAGCGCGTAGCCGTCGAGCTCCTCGAAGCGCGCCTGGACCTCGCCGTAGCGGGCGATCAGCGCGTCCATCTCGTCGGCCCGGTCGGGATCGGAGAACGCCGCCTCCAGCGCCTTCATCTCCAGGCCGACGGCGCTGACCGGGCCGGCGCCGTCCATCACCGCCGAGACGACGCTGCAGCCCGACATCTCGCCGACGTCCTGGCTGAAGTAGCCGATGGTGACGCCGCGATCGGTGGCGACCTGGCCCTCGTCGGGCTCCTCCTCGCCGGTGATCATCCGGAACAGGGTGGTCTTGCCGGCGCCGTTGGGGCCGACGAGGCCGATCTTCTCGCCCTTCTGCAGGGCGGCGGACGCCTCCATGAAGACGATCTGCCGGCCGTTCTGCTTGCCGATCTTTTCGAGGCGTATCATGCGGTCAGGGACCCTCGGGATGGTCCCGCGGGCCTTACGGCATCGGGCCCGCGACCGGAAGGGCGCCGGGCTATCGCGCGAAGCGGGCCTGCAGGCTGTGCCCGTGCATCCGCGCCGAGAACACCACCTTGGCGCCGGCGGGCAGCGGCCCCTTGAGCGCGCCGACCATGCGGTTCGGCGCGGCGCCGGCGAGCGGCACCGTCTCGGTCCCGGCCCCGGTCTGGACGAAGGCCTTGCCCGTCAGCCCCGCGGTCGCGGCCGGGCCGCCGTCGTCGTCGGTGACGAAGAACGTCAGCGCGGTCTCCGACGCGACGAGCTCGATCGGATGCCCGTCCGCCACCACCACGACGCCGCCGTTCGGGCCGGCGGCGTCGTGGTGGCGGACGGGC
>NZ_VRUV01000671.1:0-2103 GCF_008039455.1 Methylobacterium sp. WL116 | reverse complement strand
GCACGTCGCTTAGCGAGATCTTCAAATGGGACCATCATCCTCACGGTGTCGCCGCCGGTCTTCGCGCGGCGCAGGGTGCCGAGGTCGTCCGGCAGGGACAGGGCGCGGTTCAGCATCTCGTTGCGGGCGCAGGCGCCGGCCTTGAGCAGCTGGCCGAGGCCGCCGCCCGAGCGCGACCCGCAATCGGTCACGAGGTAGCTCGCCGCGAACAGCGCGATCGGGGCGAGGAACAGCACGAGCTTGAGCAGCCCGAACACCCGCCCGATCGCGCTCCGGCGGCGGGGCCGCGCGTCCTCCCAGTCCGCGTCGCGATCGAACCGCTCGTAACCCTGCTGCATGGCCGGACCGACCTCCCGGAGACCCGCGTGCGACCGCGCGAAGACCGGCGGCGACACCGTGAGGATGATGGTCCCATTTGAAGATCTCGCTAAGCGACGTGCTTAACGGCACCGGATCCGCCGCATCCGTCCCCGCCCGCCGCTTCGCCGCCCTTCTCGGCCGCCCCTCTCGGCCGCTCCTCGGCGAAGCCGTCGCGAACCTTGGCGAAGCAATTGCAAAGGCCTAAGCCGCGGGGTGTGATCGGGCCGGCGGCGCGAGCCGCCCGCCGGCGGACCGCCACGCCGCCGCATCGAACCGGGAGCAGCCCTTGGCCACCATCATTCCCGTCGCCTCCTTCGACTACGTCGTGTTCGGCGCGACCGGCGACCTCACCACCCGCAAGCTGCTGCCGGCCCTGTACCACCGCTACAAGGACGGCCAGATCCCGGCCACCTCCCGGATCATCGGCGCCTCGCGCTCCGAGCTCGCGGTCGAGGCGTTCCGCGCCCGCACGCAGGACGCGCTGAAGCGCTTCGTGGCCCCCGACGACCTCGACCCGGAGACGCTCGCCGCTTTCCTCGACCATCTCGACTACGTCGCGGTCGACGGCGCCGGCGACGACGGCTGGACCGAGCTCGTGGCCAAGCTCGACGAGCGGCCGGACCAGGTGCGCCCGTTCTACCTCGCCACCTCGCCCGACCTCTACGGCTCGATCTGCCGGAACCTCGCCAAGTTCGGCCTCGTCGGCCCGAAATCCCGCGTCGTGCTCGAGAAGCCGATCGGCAAGGACCTGACCTCGGCCCGCGCGATCAACGACGCGGTCGGCGAGGTGTTTCCCGAGGAGCAGATCTTCCGGATCGACCACTACCTCGGCAAGGAGACGGTGCAGAACCTGCTGGCGCTGCGCTTCGCCAACACGATCTTCGACCGGCTCTGGACGGCCGACGTGATCGACCACGTCCAGATCACGGTGGCCGAGACCGTCGGGGTCGAGGGCCGGGCCGGCTACTACGACACGTCCGGCGCTCTGCGCGACATGCTGCAGAACCACATCCTGCAGCTGCTCTGCCTCACCGCGATGGAGAGCCCGCTCAACCTCGACGCCAACTCGGTGCGCGACGAGAAGCTGAAGGTGCTGCGCGCCCTCAAGCCGATCACCGCGGGCGACGTGCAGCACGTGACGGTGCGCGGCCAGTACGTCCAGGGCGCCGTCGACGGCAAGCCGGTGGAGGGCTACCTCAACGAGCTCGGGCACGACAGCCGCACCGAGACCTTCGTCGCCTGCAAGGTCGAGGTCCAGTCCTGGCGCTGGGCCGGCGTGCCGTTCTACCTGCGCACCGGCAAGCGGCTGCCGCAGAAGCTGTCCGAGATCGTGGTGCAGTTCCGCGCCGCGCCGTTCTCGATCTTCCCGGAGGAATCGTTCGGGCGCGAGCCCAACCGCCTCGTCATCCGCCTGCAGCCGCAGGAGGGCATGAAGCTCGAGGTGATGACCAAGGATCCCGGCCCCGGCGGCATGCGCCTGCGGCCGACCAACCTCGACATCTCGTTCGAGGAGACCTTCAAGCAGCGCTACCCCGACGCCTACGAGCGCCTGCTGATGGACGTGGTGCGCGGCAACGCCACCCTGTTCATGCGCCGCGACGAGGTCGAGGTCGCCTGGGCCTGGGCCGACAGCCTGCTCAAGGCCTGGGCCGACCGCCGCGAGCCGCCGCGCGCCTACCCGGCCGGCAGCTGGGGCCCCACCGCCGCCATCGCCCTGATCGAGCGCGACGGGCGGACCTGGCA
>NZ_VRUV01000670.1:0-2113 GCF_008039455.1 Methylobacterium sp. WL116 | reverse complement strand
GTGCGGGCGCTGCGCCGCCGGCTCGAGCCGCACGGGCCCGACCACGCCCAGCCGACCCGCTGCTTCGCGCTCTCGCTGATCGACGGGCTCGCCAACGCCGAGGAGACCGTGGTCTCGGCCATCGCCTGGGCGCTGGAGGGCATCCCGCTGGTCGGCGGCTCGGCCGGCGACGACCTCACCTTCCGCGACGCGGTGCTGCTGCACGGCGGCGCGATCCACCGCAACGCCGCCGTGCTGCTCCTCGTCGAGAGCGACTTTCCGGTGCAGATCTTCAAGAGCGACAACTTCGAGCCGACCGACGTGAAGTTCGTGGTGACCGCCTCGGACGGAGAGTCGCGCACCGTCTACGAGCTCAACGCCGAGCCGGCCGCGCGCGAATACGCCATGGCGGTGGGGCTCGACCCCGAGCGGCTGACGCCGATGAGCTTCGCCGCCTACCCGCTCGCGGTGAAGGTCGGCGGCGAATACTTCTGCCGCTCGATCCGGCGGCTCAACGCCGACGGCTCCCTCAGCTTCTTCTGCGCCATCGACGAGGGCGTGGTGCTGACGCTGGCCGAGCCGCGCGACATCGTCGCCTCGACCCGGGCGGAGCTCGCCCGGCTCGACCGGGCGCTCGGCGGCGTCGACCTGATCATCGGCTTCGAATGCGTGCTGCGCCGGCTCGACGCCGAGAGCCGGCAGGTGCGCCAGGGCATCGCCGACCTCTACCGGCGCTACGACATGGTCGGCTTCGAGACCTACGGCGAGCAGTACCGGGCGATGCACCTCAACCAGACGTTGACCGGCATCGCCATCGGCAAAAGGCCCGCGGACGAGAGGCTTGCGAGCGAAGGGCCTGCGGAGGCGACGCCCGCCCCGCCGGCGCTCCCGTGACCCTGCACGACGCCGGCCTGGAGGGCGAGGCGTCCCTGCGCCGGCGCATCGCCAAGCTCGAGCGGATCAACGCCGCGCTGATGGCGCATGTGGAGCGCAGCACCGACCAGCGCGGCGGCGCCTATGCTTTGTTCCAGACCGCGATCACCCTGGAGGGCCGCGTCCGCACCCGCACCGAGGAGCTGACGGCGCTGATGCACCGCCTCGAGCGCTCGAACGAGGCGCTGGTGGCGGCCAAGGAGGAGGCCGAGACCGCCAACCGCTCCAAGACCCGGTTCCTGGCCGCCGCCAGCCACGACCTGCTGCAGCCGCTGAACGCCGCCCGCCTCTCGATCTCGGCGCTCGCCGACCTGCCGCTCGGGCCCGAGGCGAGCCTGATCGGCGCCCAGGTCGAGCGCGGCCTGCAGACGATCGAGGACCTGATCAAGACCCTGCTCGACATCTCCAAGCTCGATGCCGGCATCGTCCACCCGCAGGTGCGGCCCGTGCCGCTGCCCGACCTGCTGGCGGGGCTGGCGGCGAGCTTCGCGCCGTTCGCCGCGCGCAGGGGCCTGCGCCTGGTGGTGCGCAGCCCGGAGCTGGCTGTGTCGAGCGACGGCATCCTGCTGCGCCGCATCCTGCAGAACCTGCTCTCCAACGCGATCCGCTACACCGCGTCCGGCGGCGTCGCCCTGGTCGCGCGCCGCCGCGCCGGCACGGTCCGGGTCGACGTGATCGATACCGGCTGCGGCATCGCCGCCGACGAGCACGCGCTGGTGTTCGACGAGTTCTACCGCGGCAGCGCGAACGGCGCCGGGACGCCGCCGCGCGCCGCGACGGGCTCCACCTCCTCGTCGCAGGCCTGCTTGCGGCGCCGCTGGTCGCGCCGATGCTGCTGATGCCGTTCGGGATCGCGTGGATGCCGCCCGGCTGGCTGCAGCTGGCGCTCGCCACCCCGATCCAGCTCTGGCTCGGCGCCCGATTCTACCGGGCCGGCTGGCGCGCGCTGCGGGCCGGCGCCGGCAACATGGACCTGCTCGTCGCGCTCGGCACCTCGGCGGCCTACGGCCTCAGCCTGGTCGAGCTGGTCCGGGCCGAGGCGCACGGCCACGCGGCGCCGCACCTGTATTTCGAGGCCTCGGCGGTGGTGATCACCCTGGTGCTGTTCGGCAAGCGCCTGGAAAGCCGCGCCAAGCGGCGCACCGCGTCGGCGATCCGCGCGCTGACGGCGTTGCGCCCCGAGCGTGCGCGCCTGCGCCGG
>NZ_VRUV01000066.1:0-13872 GCF_008039455.1 Methylobacterium sp. WL116 | reverse complement strand
GCGCTCCGCGGCGAAGCGCTCGCGCAGCCAGGCCGCGGCGGGGCCGCAAGGTCGCCGCTTGTGCCAGACCAGCTCGAGGGCGATCGGCCAGTCGCCCTTGTCGAACTGCAGGTCCGGCGTGACGAGGTCCGGCGCGGTCTGCGAGGCGGCGATGACGTGGTCGGTGACGAAGGCCCAGCCGATCCCGTGCTTGACCATCTCCAGGATCACCCAGTGGCTCTCGACCCACCAGACCTCGGCGGCCACGCGAAGGCGGCGCTTCTCCGGCCCGTCGCCGCGCGCGGCGACGAGGATCTGGCGGTGGCGCTTCAGCTCCTCCCAAGCGACCCGCGCCTTCGCCAGCGGGTGATCGCGCCCGCAGACGAGCTTGAGCGGCACCCAGCCGATGGTCTGGAAGCCGAGCTCCGTCGGCAAGACCTCCTGGCGCCACATCACTCCGAGGTCGGCGGCGCCGGACTGCACCATGCGGCTGACGTCCTCCATCAGCGGGAAGAGCAGCTCCAGTTCCACCGATGGGAAGTGCCGGGCGAAGTCGGCGAAGAGCGCGCCGAGCGCGTGCTCGGGATAGAGCTCGTCGATGGCGACCACGAGCCGGTTCTCTACCCCCTGCTCGAGGCTGCTCGCGACTCCGATCAGGTGCTCTCGCAGGTCGAGCACCACCCGCGCCTCCAGCAACAGCCGTTCCCCCGCCGGCGTGAGCACCGGGTTCCGGCCCGCCCGGCTGAACAAGGCCAGGCCGAGATCCGTTTCGAGGTTCGCCACCTGCGTGCTGACCGCCGACTGCGCCTTCCGCAGCACGCGGGCGGCGCCGGAGAAGGACCCGGCCTCGGCCGCCGCCACGAAGGCCTGAAGCTGATCGAGCGAGACCGCCATCCATCGGTTTCCGAGATACGTACCAACTTGCCGGGCCAGATATCGCAGATAGAACGCGGTCGACCAACGAGGTTTTTTCGGGCCAGACCATGCGAACCACCCGCGACCGCATCCGCCATGCCGTCCTGTTCGAGGTGATCGGGCTCGCGCTCATCATCCCGCTCGGGACCCTGCTGTTCGGGCTGCACGCCGCCGACATGGGCGTGATCGGCGTCGGAAGCGCGCTGGTCGCGATGGCGTGGAACTACGCCTACAACCTCGGCTTCGACCGCGCGATGCAGCGGCTGGTCGGGCATACGCGCAAGAGCCTCCCCCTGCGGGTGGCGCACGCCGTGCTGTTCGAGGCCGGGCTGCTCGTGATCCTGCTGCCGCCGATCGCCTGGTATCTCAGCATCGGCCTCGTCGAGGCCCTGGTGATGGATCTTGCGATCGCGGGCTTCTACGTGGCCTACGCCTTCCTGTTCAATCTGGCCTACGACCGGACGTTTCCGCTGCAGAGCTGGGCCGACGCCGCGGCGGAGCCCTCGGCTTGAGCCGCTGCGACGCTACGCGACCACGAGGGTCAGGGCGCGGTCGGCCGGGCCGAGCTCGACCCGCCGACCCCAGTCGAAGGCGATGAAATCCTGCTCAATCCCGTCGGCGAAGACCACGCCGCCCTCGTTCATCCGCGAGGTCACCGCCAGCGCCGTGCCTGTCAGCTTGCCCGCCCGGACGGCGGTGCCGGTGGCGACGCTCGGGAACGGCTCGCGCACCCAGTAGCCGACCGCCGCCTCCTCGCTCCCGATACCGACCGTGAGGTGCGTCGCCTCCCCGATCGAGCGGGCCCAGCCGGTCAGGCCGGTCCCCGAGGCGACGATGAGACCGCTCGACGATTGGTCCTCGGCCGTGCCCGCCGCCTCGATCCTGTAGCGCGCCGATTGATGGCTGCGATGGCCGACGAAGATCTCGTTGAGCGCCAGCAGCCGCTCGCCGGTGTCGAGCACGCCCTGAACCATGGTGCGGCGCTCCACCGGGGCCGCCCCGGCGACGCTCGCCGGGAGCAGCGCGGGCAGGCGCCCGACCGCGATCCGCGCCAAGGCGCCGTCGTAGAGGTCCGGGTCCGGGTTGACGCCGATCACCGGCTGATCGCGCAGGTACTTCGCCACGTTGGCGACGAGCCCGTCCTGGCCCACCGTCACGACGACGTCCTCGGGGGCGAACAGGAAGCGATCGAGGTCGACGCGCCGGGTCAGAGCCTGCCGCCAGTCCCCCGGCACCGCCGCCCGCGCCTGCCCGAGCACGGCGTGGAACCTGAGGTGGCGCGCCTCGACCTCGGCCAGGCTCTGGCCGCGGCTCTCCAGGAAGAAGCGGGCCTGCCCGCGGGTGGCGTGGCGGGCGAGCAGGGCCTCGTAATCGGTGTCGCGGATGACGAACACCGCCCGCGGGGTGATCACCGGCATGGCACGACGCCTAGCGCGAGGCGGCCGCGAGCGGCGGCACCGGCCTGCGGAACTCGCCCAAGGCGGCGGCCAGCAGGTCGGGCGTCACGTTGACGTGCTCGATCGTCTCGAGCTTGCCCGCGAGTTCGCGCGCGGCCAGCCCGAGCAGCACGGCCGGCGGGAGATCGCGATAGATCGCGGCGCGGCGCTGCTCGGCCTCCGCCCGGGCGCCTTCCACGAGGCGGATGCGCTCGGCTTCCGCCGCCGCTTCCAGCCCCTGCGCCTCGGCGAGGCCGGCGGCACGGTCGCGGGCGTTCTCAGCCTCCCGCGCGATGAGCAGCGCCTCGCGCCGGGCCAGTTCCGTCCGCGTCTCGAGCTCGTTCTCCGCGATGGCCCGCTCCTTCTCCACCGCGAGGGCGCGCCGCGCGAAGGTCGCCGCGTCCGCCTTCTGCTGAAGGGATTCGAAGGTCGGCGTTTGAAGCGCGCGCTCCAGCTCGCTCGACGGCGCCAGGTTGGTGAGCCGCACCGAGACCACCGCGATGCCGATCTCCGCCAGGGCCGGCGCCGCCTCCAGGACCGATTGGAGGGCGACGCGCAGGGGCTCGGGGCCGGCATCGAGGAGGGCGCCGACCGGGTTCCCGCCGATCGCCTGCAGGACCGCTTGGCCGGCGATGCCGCCGAGACGCGCCTCGATGCGCTCGATCGGCTCGCCCTGAGGCCTGCCGGTGCGCAGCCCGAGCGAGAAGTCGACCCGGCTCGCCAGCAGTTCCGGGTCGACCACGCGCCAGCCGATCGTCCCCTGCACCACGATGGTCTGGAAGTCCCGGCTGCGGCCGCGCACGAACAGCGTCATCTCGCGGTCGTCCATCGGCACCTCGCTGATGCTCGCGGTCTCCGGCCGGAACCAGAAGACGAGGCCGCGCCCGCTCTGCCGGATGCGGCCGTTGCGGTAGCGGATGACGTGGCTGCTCGCCTCGCTCTTCAGCTGCGCGACCGGACCGATGTTGCGGATCGTAGCCATGGGACCCTCCTCGTGGGGGCGGAGCCGCAGATCAGAGCGGCTTCCGGTAGCGATAGAGTTCGGCGGGACGGAACGAGGTGCCGGTCTCCCGGGTACCCGTCGGCACGAGCCAGCCCCGATCGAGCATCCGGCGGCGGAAGGCCGGCTTGTTCAGGGTCGTGCCGAGGATCGCCTCGTGCACGTCCTGCAGCTGCCGCAGGGTGAAGGTCTCCGGCAGCAGCGCGAAGCCGACGTCGGAATAATCGATCTTCCCCCGCAGCCGCAGGATCGCCAGAGCCAGGATGTCGGCGTGGTCGAAGGCGAGCGGCAGAGGCGTGCGCGCCGCCCGATCCCGTGCGGCGAAGACCGCGACGGGGCGGCCCGCCTCGCTCTCCCCGGGCACCGCCATCCGGGCTGCCGACAACCCGGCGTCGCCCATCAGCACCTGCGTGAACAGCGCCTCGGGCAGGAGGGCGAGGTAGGCGACCGAGACGATGCGCATGCGCGGGTCCCGGTCGACGGCGCCGAAGGTGTAGAGCTGCTCGAGATGCGTCCGGGCGGCCTCGTCCGCGCCGAAGCCGGCCTTCTCGCGCAGGATGCGCCCGGCCGCCGCGTCGAGCGGCTCGTCGATCGCGACGAAGCTGCCGGGCAGCGCCCACCGGCCGGCATGCGGGTGCTGCGAGCGCTCGATCATGAGCACGGCCGGGCGGCCCTCACTCAGCCCCAGCAGGACGAGATCCACGGTGAGCGCCGGCCGCGCGAACGCGGCGGGATCGTACGCCTCCAGGAATTCGGTCTCGCTCACGGCAGCACCATATATCCGTTATACATCTAACTAATATCCAAAATAGATATATGTCAAGCGCGGGGGGTGATGCGCCGTCCTCGCCGGCCGAATTGCCCATGCGGCAAGGGCGGCTTCGGCGTACGGCGCGTCGCGTACGGCTTCGGAGAGCAAAATTTGATCGCAACCGCTGGTTTCGCGTTGATCACTCTGAACGGCAGCGTCTTCGGCGTTTGCCTCCCGGAACCACCGAGAGACGTGTCATGATGTTCACCCGATCCGCCTGCGCCCGAGCCCTGATGGCTTCGACCGTCATCGTGGTGGGGTGGACGAGCACCGCCTCGGCGGACTGCCTGAGGCGGGTCTATAATCGCTCCGCCGCCGTGCTGGTCGCCAGCCAGGATGGTGGGCCTGCCTTCGTCGTGAAGCCGGGGCGTTTCGCCACCGTGCGGCTGTCGCAGCCGGGGCACGTCGATCTGACGGCCTACTGCGCACCGCTCGGCCGCCTCGGGCAGTCGGTCGCGGGCGGGCGGGAAGCCGCGAAGATCCACCTCGAATACGAGGCGGTCCTCGACCGTTGCTACATGAAGTTCGGCGACGGCTTCTTCCAGCCGGATCTCGGCCCCGGTTTCGTCGGCACGAAGGACACGGCGCCCTTCACCGTCAACAACCCGAACCAGGGCGATATCGTCCTCGGGCCGTTCAACGCGGAATGCACGGGACAGAACTGAGGACGCAGCGTCCTCGGCTTCGCGGCATTCTCTTCCGGAGCTTGGCTCCGAACGCGGCGTGCGTCGACCTCGAGTGGAATGTGGATCATGGCGGGCGAACAGGGAGACACCGCGCAGATGTCCGAAGTCCTGCGCCTGATCGGAATCTTGTCCGATGCGGTGCTCGACGCGCAGATCATGAATCGCCCGATTCCGGAGGCGCAGGTCAAGGCACTGAACGATGCAGCACTCCTGCTGCAGGAGCATCGCATCGCCCTGCCGCCGATGCTGCTTCAGGCGCTGCACGGTCTGGACAGCGCGCCCGGTCTCGATCGAGGGATCAGGGGTCGCGCCGACGATGCGGCGACGGAGATCGTTCGCGAAGCGGAGGAGCAGGACGAGACAAGAGGTCTTGCCCGATTCCTGCGGCCGTTTCGGAACTATCGTTCGTAGGCCGGCTTCTCTCGGCATATCTCCGGAGGAAACATGACCAAATTCACGACCCTTTCTAGCGCTGCCGCCATCCTGATGCTCACGGCCGGCGCGTCCGTCGCAGCCCCCTGTGCGGTGGGCACGACCACTAACAACCAGGGCACGTCGTCTTCGGCCGACAAGAGCTCGATGGCCGACGGGACCTCGACGGCGAAGACGACCCCCGGCGCCAAGGCCGAGACCCCCGGAACGGTCGGTGCCCTGAACAACGTCGGTGCCGGCACCAAGCCCGCCGACGGCGAGCAGAAACCGGCCGAGGGCCAAGTGGTGAAGCCGGGCAGCAACGACTGCTGAAGCCCGAAAGCGATCTCAGACGTCCGATCCGATGGCCCTGCAGCATCTGGCCTGCAGGGCCATTTTCATGCGTCGACTTCCCGTTCCTCAGTCAAATCCGAAATCGACCCAATCTCCGCCCCGCGGCATGGAGAGGGTCTGCGGGTTCGCGAAGCGGAGGCTTCATGAGCAGGTCATGGTGGACGGTTATGCGTTCCGGCGCCTGCCGTGCGATCGACGGAAAGCTTCTGAGATCGGCTTCGTTCGGGACGGACAGATCGCCGCGCGGCAGCCGTTCTCGCTGCACCGCAGCACTGCGAGCCCCATCTATGGTGCAACGCAAGCGCTGACAGCTACACCGTCGGTGTCCCCGAACCGGAGATCCGCCATGTCGAACCTCGAACACCGCGCCGCCGCCCGGATCACCTCCGCCGATCTGAAGGCATTGCCGCTCGTCCCGGAGCACATCCGCGCCCAGTACGGGGACGCTCTCACCCGCATTCCGCACGTTCGCGTCGCCGCCCATAAAGTCGAAGCCAGCACCGCCCTGCCGTCCGTCGGATCGTTCTTCGGTTGACGGCCCGCCTTCGGGCTCGGCCGCATCGTCGGTGGCGCCGCGAGGATCGGTGAGGTCCGATCTACTTCCGTTCCTGCTTCTGCGGATCCGCCGAGCGGTCGATCCCGTCGGCGACCGAAGTTCGGAATCGGCGTGAACTCGGTTTCCTCGTCGATTTCCCGCCCCTCGGGCTGGCACGTCGACGCCGGTGAGGAGCCCAAGGATGAAGACGAGCCGGTGCTGGACGATCTTTCCGCATCGTCGGCGTCGCCCGGAGGTGCACGATGTCGTTTTCGCAACGGTCTCCGTCTTCGTGAGCCAGGAAGGCCGCTACGCCCGTGATCGTGGCGAGCCGATCGGCGCCGCCCCCTACCCGGAGGGCTCCGACGAGCACGCGACCTGGGAGCGCGGCTGAACGGTTCCGGATTGCGAGATCCGCGACACGATCGCCAACCGCGATCCGGCTCTGACGCCCGAAGTGTCGAGCGACCTAGCCGGAGCGCCTGGCGCTCCACCGTCCGCTGCAACCGACGATGCCGCCGGTGGTGCGCCAGGTTCCGCTGCCGCTGCCCGCGGCGTCGAGGGTTCCCGCGATTGGCACCCGGTTCGCGCCCTTGACGATCGTGGCCTGCACGGTTCCGCCCTGCGAGACGCCGCCGTCGACGTCGATCTCGTCGCCTGGGATCGAAGCGTCGCTATCCTTGATCTGAACCTGATAGCGCGTGCTCGCCGGGCACGGCCCTTCCTCGGTCACGGCCGTGATGGTCCACGAGCCGTCGAACCGATCGGGGACCCGGACCTTCTTCCGCGCGGCTTCGGCCGGAACGAGCAGGGCTGCGAGCACGCAGCCGGCGAGAACGGTGACGGAGATGCGAGACATGAGCCGCTTTTCGCGTGAGGGCGGCCGAGGGAAGGCCGGAAACCAGGGATACGGCGGAGCCGGCCGAAGGGTTTCCGCGCTCGTCATCCGTGCTCGCCATCTCTCGACGAGCCGGCAACCACGGCGTTAGGGCCGCGGACCTTTTCGGCGCTTGAGCCGGTTGATCCTCCGCCGCACGTGTCAGCGGTGTGGAGTGTCCCGTGTACAATCCCTTCTTCTCGTCGATGATGCTCGCCTTCGAATCCCAGAAGGTGATCGAGCTGCGCCTCGTGCGGCTAGCCTGGGGCGGCCGCGAGGGCATGGCCGAGATGCACTCGATGGTGGCCGAGAAGATTCAGGCGAGCATTGAGGCCGCCGGCACCCTGATGATGGGCGGCTCGCCCGAACTCGTCGTCGCGCGATACCGCGAGCACGTCGCCGAAAACACGAAGCGGCTGTCGGCCGCGTAGCCGTCCACCTGCCCGCGCCAAAGCGCGGACACCGGGTCGGCGATCGCCTCGACCGACAAGCAGGCAGCGGGACGGTCGGCGAGGATCGGCGCCCAGGGGATCGAGGGCTGCGCGTCCGCTTCGGGTTTCTGGACGAGGGCCACACCACCGTACTCCTCGATGATCCGCAGGCCTTCCGCGCCGTCGCCGTCGTAGCCGCGGAGCACGATGCCGACAGCGTGCTCGCCGCGGCTTCCGGCTGCTGCGATGAACAACGGGTCCACGGTCGAGCCGGATTCAGTACTCGGGACCGGGCGTGCGCCGACGACTTGCCGAAGCGGAGCGAGACCGCCCGTCGAGGCGGCGATGATGCCGACCGAGCCCATCGCGTCGAGCCTGCATCAACCCAGCATTGCGCCATTTAACTTATGATGGAGTGAAAGCGCGCCGCCTTCGCTATGCGGCTCGTAGGCGCCCCGATCGCCAGCCATGGCTTGCCGATCGGGGTGCCTGCCTCCCGTCCATCGGAGACGACGTTGCCACGCTACTTTTTCGACATCGCGGACGGCGACCTTCGGATCGACGAGACCGGAACCAAATGTGCCGACCTCGACGCGGTTCGAAGTGCCGCCATGCAGATCCTTCCCGAGATCGCACGGTTCGAGATCGGGAACGGTGACCGGCACACCTTCACCGTGATCGCCAGGGATGCGGACCGGCATCCGGTGTTCACGACGACGTTGAGCCTGACCGGCCTCTGGTTGGTCGATCGGTGAGCGACGCCCCCGACCCGGGCCTCCCATCGGTCGCCCCAGCGTCATGGCTGATCCGCAAGCTGAAGAGCACGGCGCAGATCTCGGCTCGGGATCGCGCCGACATCGAGAACCTGTCGTTCACGGTGCGAACCTTCGGCGGACGCACCAGCATCGTTCACGAAGGCGACGTGCCCAAGCAGTGCTGCCTGGTGATGGACGGATGGGCGTATCGCTGCCGCAGCCTCGCCAACGGACAGCGCCAGATCTTCGCCTTCTACGTGCCCGGCGACATCCCGGACATCGAGAGCCTGCACCTGCACGTGATGGACCAGGGGCTCGTGGCGATCGCCCAGACCACGGTCGCCTTCGTCGCGCACAGCGACATGCGCGCGCTGATCGAGCGGAACACCTCCCTCGCGATGGCCCTGTGGCGCGATACGCTGATCGATGCCACGCGCTGCCGCGAGCGGGTGATCAGCCTCGGCCGGCGCCAGGCGGTCGGCCGGATGGCGCACCTGTTCTGCGAGATGTACATCCGGCTCAGGACGGTCGGCGTAGCGGACGACTTCCGGTACGTGCTGCCACTGACCCAGGCCGAACTCGCCGACGCTTTGGGCCTGTCTTCCGTGCACGCGAACCGCTCGCTGCAGGAACTCAGGAAGCTCGGCTTCGTGACGCTTCACCGTCGCGAGCTGATCATCCAGGACTGGGACGGCCTCGAGACGGTCGCCGAGTTCGATCCCGCCTACCTTCACATCGTCTGACTGCACATCATCTGATCGGTCGGACGCCGGCACGCCGGAGCGGTCGCCGTCGCACGTCGGAGAGGCGCGTCCGAGACCTGGCCCGAGAGGATGGCGCACGACGATGCCGGCAATGCCGTCACGGGGGGCGGCAAGCTGAGACTGATGACGGCACGCAGACGATGTGAAAGGCGAAGCATCGTCGGCCACGATGCAGGGTTCGGCAAGCAAAAGACGGCGGGACGCCGCGGCTTTAACAAAGCGTTCACCACCACACGGGACACCTAGGACAACTCACGATTGTGGTCGGTCCATGTATCTGCCGTTGATCGCCGCACTGATCATGCCCTGCGCCCTGATGGTCGCCGTGGCCTCTGTCGCCAGCCGCGGCGATCCCGACGATCGCTGGACCCGTTCGCCCCACCGGATCCGCCGGCTCCTGAGCTTTTAGGGCGACCTTGCGGCCTTCCGCCGACGCGACGCCGTCCGCTTAAGGTGTCCTGCCGCTCTCGACCGAACCGACGGCACGTTCACCACTTGTTAACCATTACAATCGAAAGTTGCGTCAGTAGATCGACGAGAACGGGTGCCGACGTGATTGGTCTTGCGCAATCCGAGGAACAGGCGGTCGAGCGCCTCACGCTCCGTCTCATCGAGGACGCCTATTACGACCTCGCGGCGGTGGTGCAGGGGGCGCAGCCGCAGGCGGCCGCCGCCTTGCTGGCCGTGATGGAGCAGCGCGTCACCGACGTCCTCACGGGGGTCTGCCGCACCCGCGCCGAAGGCGAACGCTCGGACGCCATCGCTCTGGCGGTCGGCGAGCGCGTCGCCGAGATCATGGACCAGGCGCATTGTCGCCGGTCGTCGGCGCGCGCTGCCTAGAGCATTTTCGAGCGAGACGGATGCCGGCTCGCGTGAAGACAATGCCATCTCACAACAAGATGAAGCACTGTCCGTGAACCAGTGATCACGGACGATGCTTCGGGAGATCGAACCATGACCGTCGACCGTAGCGCCACCTTCGAGAAGCGGGCGATCGAGGGCTTTCTCGGCGTCGCCCTGCAGGTCGCCCTGGTGCGGCTCGGAGAGCTGTCGGGAAGCCGCGCCGAAGAGGCACTGGACCATTTCGAGCATTCGCTCGTGCGCGCCCTGCGAACGTTGACCGGCCCGGAAGGGGCGAAACTGTCGACCCAGACCGCGGTCGAGGACACGATCGTCATCCTTCGCAAGACGATCGATGCCGCGAGCCGGAAGGTGGCCGAGGGTCAATCCGCGACGATGACGTCCCCGGCCATCGCAGCGTGACGCTGCCTTCGGAGGGAAGTCCATCATCGCGCCGGTGCTTGGCTCGATATGCGCCAGAGCAGGCAGCCGGACTTGCCGAAGACCGTCGATCGGACCTTGCCTGATCCGACGACCACCGCCGCGGAGACAGGCTTGTCGCTGCAGACGTCGGCTTGAGCTTGTCGTCAGTGCCGAGCGTCGTCGCCTCATGCAGATCTCACCCGCGAGAGAAGGTTGCTTTTCCAGCCATCTCTATGTGACGTTGAGCCGACATTACGTTTGCCAACCACGGGTGTGGGTACCCGCGTGCTCGACATCGCCTACGGTGATTGCGATCTCGCCGACGACCGCGGCGGGTTCGGATGCTGGCCGGTCTACACCGAGATCGCCGCGTTTGATGGGGTGCCGGGAAGCGAGCCGTTCCTCAAGGCGGCGACGCCGCGAACCGACCCGGCCCATACCATGACGCGCTCGACCTTCATCGCGAGGAGCTACGTGGCCTCTGCCCGGCAGGCGCCGGAGAAACCGACGTCCCGCCTCGTCGACGCGTGGCTGTCCGATGGCGCGGTGTCCGCGTTCCTTCGGGAGATCGCAGGCACATCGTCGTCGCGAGCCGGGCGTGAAAGGATGCATGCGTCCCGTGCGGCCGGACCGATGCGGCAGGCGGCGACCGCATGACGCGCGCTTGGGAAAAGCTCAAGTCGCTGTTCTTCGGAGCAGGGCCGCAGCACCCTGTCGAGTACGCCGAGCTTCGGACACGGCACCCGCCGCGGACCGTCGCGGACCGCGTCGAGCCGACGACGGTGTCCGGTAAGCAGGCCGCGCCGACAGACGACGGCATGGCTCTGGTCTACGAGGCCGTCGAGCGGGAACTTCGCGCGGCCGGCCTGAGACCGTGAGGCGTGGCGGCCGGCCCGGTGCAGTCGAGCCGCCGGACGCCTCGGTCGAACGGGGCACGGGTCCGCCCCCGCGGATGCGGAGGCGGACCGTTTTTGGGAAGCCTTAAGCAGCGTCGGCGTCGTCGGCATCGAGGATGCCGTCGAGGTCGCCCACGAGCGCGTCGAGCTGCTCGGACGTCGAGCGGATCTTGAACCGCGTCCCGTCCTCAGCCTCAACCGCGATCTCGACGTGGTCGCCGACCTTGGCCGCCAGCGCCTGCTTCAGGATGTACGT
Organism: Methylobacterium sp. WL116; assembly: GCF_008039455.1. Classification (NCBI taxonomy): domain Bacteria; kingdom Pseudomonadati; phylum Pseudomonadota; class Alphaproteobacteria; order Hyphomicrobiales; family Methylobacteriaceae; genus Methylobacterium; species Methylobacterium sp. WL116. The sequence continues at coordinate 2,503 of NZ_VRUV01000066.1, read as the reverse complement.
CGTCACGTCTGCCTTGTCGGCCATGCCAGCTCCTTCACGTTCGCCGCGGGCAACGCCGCACCGCTCGCTTCGTCGGTGCGGCAGAACCTCGCGGCACCGTGCATGGCGCACGGCCTCCACGGGGCCGGCACGCGATCCGCTCGGCCGTTCGTCACAAGGCCAAGCTATGACATTTCTGCAACCCAGGATTGATCGCAGCCGCGAAACTCAATCGCGCGCAATGCGTATTGGGATGTGCTCGGAACAGCAGCGACGCTGGTCGAGTCGTCTCCAACCTGAAAGCGAATGCCCGAATGACCCCCATCCATGCGCCGAAGCTCGCGACCAGCGGCGACCGATCGATCGGAAGCCGCATCGCGGCGTATCGGACCGCTCAAGGTCTGAGCCAGACCGCGCTCGGGCAGGCTCTCGGGGTCACGTTCCAGCAGGTCCAGAAATACGAGAAGGGACGCAACCGTGTCGGTGCCGCCCGGCTTCAGGCGATCGTGGATTTCCTGGGCGTCCCGGTCTCGACCTTCTTCGACGCTCCGGCAGAGATCGGCGATGGCCGCGATTCAATTCAGCAACTGTTACAGGATTCCGAGGTGATGGACCTGATCAGGACGTTTGCCGGCATCTCCGACAAGGCGACGCGCCAAGGTGTCCTTGCCATCGTCAAATCCGCCGCAACCCTCGACGCCGAATTCACGAAGAGGGTGGATTCAGCGATCGTCGATTGAATGCGCGACCGATGGCGCCGCGCGCGAGGTCAGTCATCGACCGGGGCCGCATGTGATGCCCTGAAGAGAAAGAGCGGGCTCGGGAGCGACTGAACGTATCGCGACATTATTGGTAAAATTGTTTTTTCGGGCGCCGAAAAGATAATTTGACGTCGTGATACCGATTTAATTCCGTATGCGCCGAGTGCATGGCGAAGTGTTGCGATGGACAGATGAGTGCGTCCGGGGGCGGAATTATAAAAGAAGAACTGGCCTTTGCTCGCATTATGTTGCGTTGCAAAATGCACATGTCGCAACGCACAAATTCTGTGGTTCAATCTCTCGGTCGGTCGGCTCTGCAAGCGACCCAACCGGAGATCCGTCATGCGCTTCACCCACGCCCTCGCCCTCATCGCGTTCGCCTCGGCATCCGTCTCCGCCGGCGCGGCGATGGCCGACGAGTCCTTGAACCTCACCCCGCCGCTCTACCGCGAGCAGGCCCGGACGTCTCAGCAGACGCGTTCCGTCAGCGATATGACCACGACGCCTCAGCCCGTGGCCGCCACGAAGCCGGTCGCGCCGCGCCGCGTCGTCGAGGTGGTCGCCGAGGCCGTGCCCGCTCGCTGAGTCCGCGCTCCCGTGGCGTCACGATCTGCGTTCGGCGGCCCGCCCGCCGGCGCAGCCGATACGGCCGCCGGCGAATCGCGATCGCGGATCGGTGAGCCGAGGCGCGACGCCGATGACCGTGACGCGCATCGCGACATCCCCGAACGCCGCACGGACGGCGTCTCGATTTCGACCTGAACCACCCTGTCGTGCGCAGCCTGTCTCCTCGTGACGGAGGCCGCTCGATGAGCGAGACCGAATCATCGAGCCTTGGGCGATCGGATCTTCTGCAGCGGCAGTCGGATCGACGACGAAATCGCCGATCGTCGCGCTGACCGTCAGCTCGCGCACCGAGGCCACGCCGGAAGCGAACCCACCACACGACGTCGGCTCGGGCGTCGACCGGGCGGGAGGTCGTCGATCCGCAACGCCTACGGTACCGAGGACGACATCGAGACGGTGCCCGGCCAGCCGCGCTATCCCCGATGCATCATCGCGGACGAACGCACGGCCCTCGCATGGTCACCCGAGAGGTGGCGCGCGTGTGCATCATCATCCCATGTGCGCGGCATCACGGCCCTTCGCCTCGCCGAGCGATGTCGGGGATTCCTCGTCACCGCCGATCCCGCGACCATCAGGGCGGCGGAGGCAGGGTTTTTGAGATTCCGAGGCGTCGGCACCCGGAAGGGTGCGACCAACCGGCAAGGCGTGAACGCGCGACGGACCGAACCAGGCGACCGGGGTCGGTGCCACGTCCTCGGGAGCCGCCAGGACCCCGGATGCGGCAGGCGAGTCGATCCCGACGCGGGATGCCGGGGCGAAATGTCCGTGCCGAGCACCGGACCGAAGCCGATGGCACTTTGGAGCTTATCCAGCCTGCCGGAGTTGCCCTGGGCATTCCGCTTCCGATGGACGGCCTTCGGGCGCGTCGTCGCCCCCCCCGCAACAGGTTCGGAGACCATGATGGCACCGCCTGGAGAATTCGACATGAGCCGACGAGACGTGGTCGCCAGCGCGACCGCCGCCGCGGCCCTTTCCACCCTTCCCGCGGGCGCCCGCGCCGACGCTGCGTCCGGCGACCGCCCTGTCCTGGCGCGGGTGTGGTTCACGATCAACGGCCAGCGGCGCGAGCTCGAGCTCGACACCCGCACGAGCCTGCTCGATGCGGCGCGCGAGCATCTGCACCTGACCGGCTCGAA
>NZ_VRUV01000669.1:0-2114 GCF_008039455.1 Methylobacterium sp. WL116 | reverse complement strand
GCCGATGATCCCGCCGCGCAGCCCCAGCCCGAAGAAGCGGCGCTGGAAGGCGCGGGCGATGAAGTCGTCGTCGGCGCCGACGAAGTGGAGCACCTCCACCACCTCGCGGTTTCCGGCCATGGCGCCGCGGGTGGCGAACGCCACCGCGAGGCCCGTGGCGACCAGCACCAGCGCGACGATGCCGACGCCGATGCCGACGAAGGTGTTGGCCGCGGTCGAGAGCCGCTGCAGCCAGAGCGCGTGGTCGTCGAGGCTGGCGACCCCCGGCATCGCCTCGGCGAGGCCGGCGCGCAGGTGCTTGAGGTCGGGGGACTGGTCGCCGAGCTTCAGGGTGATCAGGCGCGGCACCGGCAGGTCGGAGAGGTCGAGGCCGCTGCCGAGCCAGGGCTCGAGCAGGCGCTCGGCCTCCGCCTTGGAGAACACCCGCGTCGCGGCGATGCCGGGCTCGGCCTTGGCGATGGCGTCGGCCCGGGCGATGTCGGCGTCGAGGTCGCGGCCGGGGGCCGGGCGTACCTGGATCGTCACCTCCTGCGCCACGGTGCCCTGCCACTGGCCGGCGCTCGACGCGACGATCTCGGCCGCGCCCGCGCACAGGCCCGCGAGGAAGGTGAGGATGGCGATGACGGCGGCGAGCGAGCGGCTCGCGGCCGAATCGGTCGGGACCAGGGGCGCGTTGCGCCGCAGGGTCGGGGGCAGCGCCGGATCGACCGCGGCCCTGTCCGGGGCCGTCCTGGCGGCCTGGCTGCGTTCGCGGGTCGTGTCCATCAGCCTTCGATCCGCAGGCGGCCGTCGCCGATCACCATCCGGCGGGCATCGACCGAGTCCATGATCCCGAAATCGTGGGTGGCGATGATCACCGAGGTGCCGAGCTTGTTCAGCTCGAGGAAGAGCCGCAGCAGGCGGCGCCCGAGGCTCGGGTCGACGTTGCCGGTCGGCTCGTCGGCGAGCAGCAGGTCGGGCCGGGCGATGAGCGCCCGGGCGATGGCCGCGCGCTGCTTCTCGCCGCCCGAGAGCAGCGGCGGCAGCACGTGCATGCGCTCGCCGAGGCCGACCCAGCGCAGCAGCTCAACGACCTCGGCCCGGTAGCTGGTCTCGGCCCGGCCCTGGACGCGCAGCGGCAGCGCCACGTTCTCGTAGGTCGTGAGGTGGTCGAGCAGGCGGAAATCCTGGAACACCACGCCCATGCGGCGGCGCAGGCCGGTGAGCGACGCGCTGGAGATGCCGCTGACCTCGTTGCCGAACACCGAGACCAGCCCGCGGGTCGGACGCACCGAGAGCAGGATCAGCCGCAGCAGCGTCGTCTTGCCGGCCCCCGACGGCCCGGTGAGGAACTGGAACGAGTGCGGCTGGATGCGGAAGCTCACGTCGGACAGCACCTCCGGCCCGAGGCCGTAGCGCATGCCGACGTTCTCGAACTGGACCACAGGCCCTTCCGCCCCGGAGAGCAGGCTTTTCGTCGTCGCCGTTTCGCGCAAGGGCCCGTTCGCTCCCGTTCCGTCCCGGTCCATGCCGTCCGCACCGGGATGACCGCCGCGCATGGCCATTTCAAGCCGGCTCCCGGCGGTTTCACCGGAGCTTAACCCTAACCGAAGACGATCGCCCAAGGGTTTTCGCCGCAGGTCCCGCCCGGCTGCCCCCGCCAACGAGCGTGCCGCGTATGCTGATCGTCTGCCCGACCTGCGCCAGCGAATATCGCATCGAGACCGCCCGCGTCGGCACCGAGGGGCGTTCGGTGCGCTGCGCCGCCTGCCGCGAGACCTGGTTCGTGTCGCCGGCCGAGGTGATCGCCGCCCACGAGGCCGAGCTGCAGGCCGCCAGCCCCGGCGCCAACGAGACGGTCTCCGAGGATGCCTGGGCCGAGGCCTCCGCCGCGGTGCGCAGCGCCGCGACGGCCGACACCATCGACAACGTCCCCGCACCGCCGCGAGGCACGCGGGCGAAGAAGGCCAAGCTCGGCTACAAGCCGCTCGGCCGGAACCAGGGCAAGGGCGGGATCGCCGGGCTGTCGCCGGCCCTGGCCGCCTGCCTCGTGGTTTTGGCCGCGAACCGTCTCTTCGTCATCCACCAGAAGGATGCGCGCCATGTCGCCTGTATTTGATCCACCGAGGGAAGGC
>NZ_VRUV01000668.1:0-2116 GCF_008039455.1 Methylobacterium sp. WL116 | reverse complement strand
GAGGGCCGGGCGCGCGACCTGCGGGCGCGGGTCGACGCGGCGCTGGTCGAACGGGGAGCCGCCCGATGACGCCGATCGCGCTGACCATCGCAGGATCGGATTCGGGCGGCGGCGCCGGGATCCAGGCCGATCTCAAGACCTTCTCGGCGCTCGGCGTCTACGGCGCCAGCGCGATCACGGCGCTGACCGCGCAGAACACGCGCGGCGTCCAGGGCATCCACGACGTGCCCGCCGACTTCGTCGCCGCGCAGATCGACAGCGTCTTCTCCGACCTCGCCGTGACGGCGGTGAAGATCGGGATGCTGTCGCAGCCGGCGGTGATCGAGGCCGTGGCCGCGGCGCTCGAGCGCCACGCCATCCCGCGGCGCATCCCGGTGGTGCTCGATCCGGTGATGGTCGCCACCAGCGGCGACCGGTTGATTTCGGACGACGCGGTGATGCTGCTCCGCAGCCGCCTGATGCCGCTCGCCGACCTGATCACCCCGAACCTGCCCGAGGCGGCGAGCCTTCTCGACGAGGCACCGGCCGCCGACGAGAACGGCTCGGCCGCGCAGGCCAGGCGCCTCGTCGCCGCGGGCGCCCACGGCGTGCTGATCAAGGGCGGCCATGCCGCGGGCGACGAGAGCGTCGATCATCTGCTGACCTCGGAGGGGCTGGTGCGGCGCTTCTCGGGCGCACGCCACCCGACGCGCAACACCCACGGCACCGGCTGCACCTTGTCGGCCGCCGTCGCCGCCGGCCTCGCGAAGGGCCTTGGCCTCGAGGCGGCGGTCCGCGCCGCCAAGGCCTACGTCGCCGCCGCGATCGCCGCCGCCGACGACCTCGCGATCGGCGAGGGGCATGGGCCGGTCCACCACTTCTTCGCGATCTGGGCCTGAACGCCGAGCCGGCACGCTGCCGCATCCGCGCCGGTCGCCTTGCATCCGCGGGGGGATTGCGTTTGTAGTAGCGCACGTTCGTTCCGATAAACGGAACGCGATGGCGGAATGCGGATGGCTTCGGCGATGCAGGAACAGGCGGAACGGCCGGGTCGGGGCCGGGACATGCTGAGCGGAGCGGCCGTGCTGTCGGGACAGCTCGGCAAGACGATCCAGCGCCTGCGCAAGGCCTACAACCTCTCGCTGTCGGAGCTCGCCGAGCAATCCGGCGTCGCCAAGTCGATCATCAGCCAGATCGAGCGCAACGAGACCAACCCGACGCTGGCGACGATCTGGCGCCTGTCGCAGGCGCTCGACGTCTCGATCGAGCGGGTGCTGGCGGCCAACGACGAGGAGCCCTTCATCGAGAAGTCCTCGCGCGCCGACACGCCGATCCTCGTCTCCGAGGACGGCAAGGTGCGGCTGGCGATCATCGGCTGGGTCAAGACCATCGAGTGGCTGCAATGGTACGAGGTCTCGGCCGACCCGGGCGGGGTGCTCGATTCCGATCCGCACCAGCGCGGCTCGGTCGAATCGCTCTCGGTCTCGGAGGGCTGCTTCGAGGTCGACATCGGCGGCGTCGTTCAGCGCGCGAGGGCCGGCGAGACCCTGCGCTACCGCTGCGACCGCCAGCACGTCGTCCGCTGCACCGGCGACGTGCCGGGCCGCGCGACGATGGTGGTGATCATGAAGGCGGCGGTGATGGAGTGAGCGGCCCGGGCGCTCAGCGCCCGCCGTTCACCCAGCGCACCAGGTCCGCGAGCACGGTGCCGAGCGCCTGGTCGAGCGCCCGCGCGCCGTTGCCGGCATCGACCGCGGTGACGGGCACGCGCGCCGTGAAGATCCGGGCCGCGACCACCTTGCCGGTGCCGTCGGCGACCAGCTTGGCCGAGATGTCCACCACCGCCTCGCCGGTGCCGGCCGCGATGTCGAAGGCGCGGATCTCGGAGATGAGCTGGTAGTCGGCCACGACCTTGTCGCCGGGGCGCGAGACCGAGCGCAGGCGGCCGGCATTCTCCAGGCTCTGGATGATCCGGGTCTGGATCAGGCGCGGCAGGCGATCGGCCCATTGGCCGCCGCCGAGGAACGAGAGCGAGCCGCCGGCCTCGCGCACGATGATCCGATCGGCCTCGAACGGCTGGATGCCCACCGGCTCCGCGACCACGATCGCGCGCGCGCTCGCGGCCGGCCGCCGAGGA
>NZ_VRUV01000667.1:0-2133 GCF_008039455.1 Methylobacterium sp. WL116 | reverse complement strand
CTCCCCCCCTGCTCCGCAGGGTCCCCTCCCCCGCAGAGGGGGGAGGGACGCGCGGGCGGCCGCCCATCCCTACTTCGCCGCCCCGATCTCGACCGAGCCGAACGCGGTGCGGCCGAAGCGTTCGGGGCGGTACATGTCCTCGATGGTCGCGCCGGGATGGACGTAGGTGCCGGGCGAGACCGCGCGCACGGTGTAGGCGGCGGTGAAGAAGGCCGACTGCTCGGGCGAGCGGTCGTAGGCGGCCACGAAGCGGTCGTCGCGGAACTCGGTGTGGACCGGCTGCACGTCGGACTTCGCGAAGGCGAGGCCGGTGAGCGCGTCGGCGTCGAGGAGCTTCGGGTTGTCGATCTCGAGGCCCGCGGGCAGGTGGTCGACCAGCAGCAGGCGGCCGGCGCTGGCCTTGGCCTCCGTCACCTTCAGCACCACCACGAGGCGGTCGTTCTGGCGGATGCCGCGGGCGGGGTCGACGACGCTGCCGTCGAGGCGGTGATAGCTCCGCTCGATGGCGTAGCCGCGCGCGTCGGCCGGCTCGGGCGACACGGGATTGCCCGAGACGCCGACCACCACCTGCACCGGCGCCCGGCCGGTGTTGGCGATCGCCACCGGCCGCTCCAGCGCCGCCGCCCGGTAGCTCCGCGCCAGCGGGCCGGCCTGGGGCGCGCCGTCGACGGTGAAGGACAGCGCGTCGGCTTCCTGCGTCAGGCCCTGGGCCGCCAGCACCATCCAGGTGTTCTCCTGCGTGCTGGTGACCCGCCCGGAGGCGCGCTCCTCGACAAGCACCGCGGAGACCGGTGTCAGCGCGGCCTGCGAGAAACCGGTCTCGGCGGCGAGCGCCAGCAGGCCGGCGCCGTCGCGCAGGCGCGAGCCGTAATCGGCGCGGTAGCTCTGCCTGTCGCGCTCGGACCGGAGCGCCGTCAACGCGGACTCCATCGCCTTGGCGGCGCGGCCGCGGTCGCCGAGGAGCGCCAGGGCCGCCGCGATCTGCGCCCGCCCGAGGGGGGTGGCGAAGTCGGCGAGCTTGGTGTCGGCGAGGTAGCGGAGGTCCCCCATCACCGGGCGGCCGTTCCGGGCCAGCACGTAGGCCGCGTAGGCGAGGTCGGTGCCGCCGTCGCGCACCTCCGTGGTGTTGGCGACCGCGTTGCGCAGGCGGTCGAGGGCTTGGCCGAACGCCACCTGCGGCACGGCGAAGCCGCGCTCGCGGGCCCGCGTCAGGAAGTCGGTGACGTAGGCCGACAGCCAGAGGTCGTTCGACCCCTGCGCCGACCACAGCCCGAAATCGCCGCTCGCATCCTGGCGCGACAGCACCCGCTCGATCGCCTCGCGGATGCGGGCGTCGACGGTGTCGTCGAGGGCCAGCCTGTCCTTGGCCGCGAGCGCGTTGACGTAGAGCAGCGGCATCGCCCGACTCACCACCTGCTCGGAGCAGCCGTAGGGGTAGCGGTCCAGCGCCAGCAGCAGCGCCGGCACGTCGATGCCCGGCAGCGCGCCGGCCGCCACCGAGACGGTGCCGGTGCCGGGCAGGATGTCGGCGAGCAGGTCCCCGGAGAGCTGTAGGCTCGCGCCGGGCGCCAGCGTGCGCACCTCGCGCCGCACCAGCGCGCCGGTGCCGGGCGAGACGGGAAGCGTGAAGCGCTGGCCGGCGCCCGCGGCGAGGCCCGGGCCGGAGAGCGTCAGGTCGAGGCTCGCGGTGCCGGGCCCGGCCGCGGTGATCTGCACCACGAGCTGCCCCTTGGCGCCCGCCTCCAGCCGCATCGTCGTGCGCACCGCCTGCGCCCCGACCAGCACCGGCCCCGACAGGTCGAGGTCGAGGGTGTAGTCGCCGCCCTGCCCCTCGACGTTGTCGAGCGCCAGGAAGACGCGGGAGCGGTCGCCGGCATTGAGGAAGCGCGGCAGCGTGCCGGTGACGACCACGGGATCGCGCACGATCACGTCGGCCGAGGCCTGGCCGACGCGGCTGCCGCTCCAGGCGGTGACCATCACCCGCGCGGTGCCGTTGAAGGCCGGCACCGGGAAGGTGACGCTGGCGCTGCCGTCGGGGGCCACCGTCACCACGCCGGAATAGAGCGCGAGCGGCGCCTGGGTCGGCGCAGGGGTCGAACGACCTCTGGCTGTCGGCCTACGTCACCGACTTCC
>NZ_VRUV01000666.1:0-2134 GCF_008039455.1 Methylobacterium sp. WL116 | reverse complement strand
AGCGTTCAAGATGTGGCTCGGCGGGTGGGCGTCAGCCGCCCGGCCGTGTGGCGCTGGCAGCAGCGCTACGCTGAGGCGGGCGTCGAAGGTCTTCTGCGCGACAAGACGCGTCCGCCCGGCACGCCACCCCACCCAACCGAGACGGTGGCTGAAGTGCTGGCGCTGACCTGCTCGGAGCCACCAGGCGAGGTCACCCATTGGACCGGACGTGCCGTAGCCCGGGCGGTTGGGATATCGTTGCGCGCCGTGCAGCGGATCTGGGACGCTCACCGCCTCCAACCGCATCGACTGCGCACATTCAAACGGTCGCGCGATCCGGCCTTCGCCGCCGAGGTCGAGGATGTCGTCGGCCTCTACATGAACCCACCCGCCCACGCGGTGGTGCTGTCCATCGACGAGAAGAGCCAGATCCAGGCGCTGGAGCGGACCCGCCCCGATCGGCCGCTCGCCCCCGGGCCATCCCGCCGCCCAGACCCACGACTATACCCGTCACGGCACGACGACGTTGTTTGCCGCCCTCGACGTCCTGGCCGGTACCGTGCTCGGCCGCTGCATGCAGCGCCACCGAAACGGCGAGTTCATCCGGTTGCCGGGACGCCGTCGAGGCCACCGTCCCGCCCGGCAAAGTGATCCACGCCATCCTCGACAACGTCGCCACCCACAAACATCCGAAGGTGCGCGCTTGGCTCGCCTGCCACCCGCGCTGGATTGTCCACTTCACCCCGACCTCGGCCTCGTGGCACAACGCCGTCGAGGGCTTCTTCTCGGCGCTCACCCGGCGTCGGCTGCGGCGAGGCTCCTTCACCGGCGTCGTCGACCTGCAGGCGGCCATCAATCGCTACATCGCCGAACACAACCGGAGCGCCAGACCCTTCGTCTGGACCAAACCCGCCACCGATATCCTCGCCGCCGTCAGCCGAGGCCCTGAACCATCCGTCTGAGTCACTGCACTAGGGGGCAAATGAGCTGATAGTGACAGTAGGCGTCGGCACGGTCTCGGCTGCGCAGTGTGAACCAAGGGAAGCGAGCACTAAACGGAGTTCGTCAGCCTGAAGCCGATGATGCTGTGCCGCCCGCCGTATAGCATCCGCTGCATCATGTGTAGTGAGAATATCAGCGAGTGCTGCCTGCTGATCCGCCATAGCTTCAAGCTCCGCTATGCTGACGGCCATCTGCCTCATCAATTCAAGCATGCTCTCGCGCCTCGCACGCACAGAAAGTCAAGTGCGATGCAACATGCAACAATGAGTCCAGGCGTGTAAACGGCTTTTGAGGGCATTGGCCCTCTTGAATATCGTCTTGGGTAACGCGTGTACGGGAGTTGGAGGCCTTGCCGCTCTGATGAGCCACGCCGCATTGAGACACGCACCATGCGACGACGCTCGGTCTGATCAGCACCCTGACCTGGGACAGCGCAAGGGCGACGCGGACCCCGCCAGCGATCTGCTCCAAGCGATGCGTTCCGCTAGACGAAGTAGCACCTACAGGGGCACCGCGCCGCAGTGCAGCAACGAATTTTGTTGCTACTTACGTAGTCCCTGGCCACAGCTTCCTTAACGAAAATGGGGGAGGATGCGGGAATGCATCTCACATTCAACACCGCGATCCTGCTCAGCACCGTTTGGCTTGTCGGCATCGTCGAGTTCGCGGCTTGGTGCCATGGGGCACCTGAGGCTGGTGTGTCAGGCGAGTAGACCGATCAACTTCATCAAGACCCACCACGTCGCATAGCCCCACAAGGCGATGGTGACGAACAAGAACACCATGATCAGCGCGAGCGTCGCCCACGTCGCTACGCGTTCACGAAGGCGCTCCAGCGGCGTAGCCTCATCGGGCTCGAACAAGCCTTCAAATTCAGGGCTCATGGCTTTGACCATCGGCACACGGCATCTCGCTTTGAAGCTGAGACGCTTCGGTGCCCTAAACTCACTGACCCTCAAATCCGTTCAAGTTGTACAGATCCCTTCCGTGACCGCAGCTTTGATGGCTGCTGGCCTCCTCGATTGATCATGCGTCTGATTGGGCCTGGCATGCCGAGGGGATCTTGCCGGCCGGCCTGACTGCCCGCCGAGGTGCGGTTGTCGAGATAACCGCTCGCCGCTACAGCGCGCCATGGAAAAGCTCGACGCCCTCC
>NZ_VRUV01000665.1:0-2144 GCF_008039455.1 Methylobacterium sp. WL116 | reverse complement strand
CCACCGAGGTGGCCGATGCCGGCGACGGCGCGACGCTGGCCTGGACCACCGGCGACTCGGCCTACGCCGTCAGCGGCGGCCACGACGCGAAGGACCTGCGCCACGCCGCGCTCGCGCTCGCTTCGGCGCCCTGACGCCGTTCAGTCCAGCATCGACGGCGTCCGGTCGGCGGCGAGCATCGCCCGCGCCTCGGCCGAATCGACGTCCATGCGGGCGATCAGCGCCTCGGCGCTCGAGAACCGCTCCTCGCCGCGGATGAAGCCGACGAGCTCGACCGCGATCTCCTGCCCGTAGAGGTCGCCCGCGAACCCGAACAGGTTGACCTCGAGCAGCGGCGCGCCGTCGTCGAAGGTCGGGCGGCGGCCGTAGCTCGCCACCCCGTCCCGCATCGTGCCGTCGGGCAGGCGCACGCGCACCGCGTAGATGCCGTGGGCGAGGGCGCAGTCCGAGAGCGCGAGGTTGGCGGTCGGGTAGCCCAGCGTGCGCCCGCGCTTGTCGCCGTGCCGCACGGCGGCGATCACGAACCAGCGGTAGCCGAGCAGCGCGTTGGCGCGGGCCACCTCGCCCTCGGCGAGCGCCCGCCGGATCGCGCTCGACGAGACCGGGTCGGCCTCGGTGCCGAGCGCCACCGGCGCGACGATGCGGCACGACAGGCCGACCTCGGCGCACAGGGCCGCCAGCATCGCCGGCGTGCCCTCGCGCCCGCGCCCGAAATGGAAGTCGTGCCCGACGACGACGCCCGACAGGCCGAGGTCGTCGCGCAGCAGCCGATCGACGAAGTCGCGCGCGCCGGTGCCGGCGAGGCCCGCGTCGAACCGGCGCACGATCACCCCGTCGAGCCCGAGCCGCCGGAAGACGATCTCGCGGGCGGCGACGCCGGTGAGGCGGAACATCGGCTTGTCGGGGGCGAAGTAGGCCCGCGGATGCGGCTCGAAGGTGAGGATCGCCGCCGGGACCCCGGTCTCGTCGGCGGCGGCGCGCACTGCCGCGACCAGCGCGCGATGCCCGCGATGGACCCCGTCGAAATTGCCGATCCCGGCGACGGCGCCGCGAAGCGCTGCCGGCACCGGCTCGTCCTCGCGGCAGATCGTGAAGGGCCCGGGAGCCGCCTCGGGAGCCGTCTCGTCGCCTGACGCCATCGGGAGCTTTTGCGGATCGTCCAGTGCGGCGGCCCTCGCTGGAACCGCGGATTGCAGCGCCGCGGACCCTGTCGAAAACCGCCGGGGCGGTCAAGCGAGGGGGGGCCTCCGCAGGACCGTCGAGCCCGCCCGACCCGACATCCGCTCAGCCCGCTTGGTCGCCCGGCCGGAACATGCGACCACCGGCAGCATCCGAGGCGGTGGCGCCTTGCCGATGAAGGGGCCGAGACGCCCGGTGCGCGAGATCCGCTTCGACCCAGGTTTCGACCGAGCCCGGCGATGGCGCGGCCGGTGATGCCGCGCTCGCTGCGGGCGCGGCTGCTCGCGCTCTGGCTGCTGCTGCTCGCCTCCGCCGCGGCCACCGGCTACCTGCTGTTCGCGTTCTACAGCCAGTCGGCCGACGTGCAGGTCGGCCAGGCCGAGGTCGCGGTCGCCCGCGCCTGCCGCGAGATCGTCGACCGCACCGCCTTCGTCGCCGGCGCGATGCCGTCCACGCGCGCGGTCGACGCCGCCCTGCGCGCCGACCTCGCCGATGCGGTGAGCGTGGCGCTCGCCCGCTCGCCCGGCGTCGAGGGCGGGATCTGGACCGCGTCCGAAGGCTCGGTCGCCTACGCCTTCCCGACCTACGAGGGCACCGGGCCGAAGACCGACCTGCCGGCGGCCGAGCGCGACAGCATCGCGCAGATCAATGCCGACGCGCTGCGCACCGAGCGGCCCGTGGCGCTCCGCCGCCCGAGCCGGACGCAGGCCCTGCTGCTCCAGGCCTGCCCCCTGCGCGGCCCGATCGTCGGCGCGACCGCCTGGACCATGGCGCGGATCCAGACCGATCACGGCCCGGCCTACCGCCAGCTGCTTGCCGGCTTCGCCTTCCTCGCGGCGACCGTGCTCGGCTCGGCGCTGTTCCTCGGGCGCTTCCTCTACGGCTTCTCCGGCCACATCGCCCGGCTCAAGGCGCAGCTCGCCGCGCCGCGCTCCGAGCGCGGCGCGGCGAGCTGCGCCTTGAGC
>NZ_VRUV01000664.1:0-2147 GCF_008039455.1 Methylobacterium sp. WL116 | reverse complement strand
CCGGGGGCGACCGCGGGGCCGCCGAGGCGGCGGTTCGCGAGGGCATCGAGGCGGCGCTCGCCGACGTGACCAGCCTCGACGAGGACCGGATCCTGCGCCGCTTCGTCAACCTCGTGGAGGCCGCGGTCCGCACCAACTTCTTCCAGAAGGCCGCCGACGGCACCCCGCGCGAGACGATCGCCTTCAAGTTCGCCTGCACCAAGGTGTCGGGCATGCCGCTGCCGCGGCCGTTCTTCGAGATCTTCGTCTATTCGCCCCGCGTGGAAGGGCTGCACCTGCGCTACGGCTACGTCGCGCGCGGCGGCCTGCGGTGGTCCGACCGGCCGGAGGATTTCCGCACCGAAATTCTGGGGTTGGTGAAGGCGCAGCAGGTCAAGAACGCGGTGATCGTGCCGGTGGGCGCCAAGGGCGGGTTCTTTCCCAAGCGCCTGCCGCCGGCCTCGGATCGCGCCGCATGGCTGGCGGAGGGCACCGAGAGCTACCGCATCTTCATCCGCACCCTCTTGGAGCTCACCGACAACTTCGTCGCCGAGGGCATCGCGCCGCCGGCCGACACCGTGCGGCACGACCCCGACGACGCCTACCTCGTGGTCGCCGCCGACAAGGGCACCGCGACCTTCTCCGACATCGCCAACGCGCTCTCGCTGGAGCGCGGGCACTGGCTCGGCGACGCTTTCGCCTCCGGCGGCAGCCAGGGCTACGACCACAAGGGCATGGGCATCACCGCCCGCGGCGCCTGGGAGGCGGTGAAGCGCCACTTCCGCGAGATCGATGTCGACACGCAGGCTGATCCGGTGACGGTGGTCGGCGTCGGCGACATGTCGGGCGACGTGTTCGGCAACGGCATGCTGCTCTCGCGCACCCTGAAGCTGGTGGCGGCCTTCGACCACCGCGACATCTTCCTCGATCCGACGCCCGACATGGCGGCGAGCTTTGCCGAGCGCAAACGCCTGTTCGACCTCGGCCGGTCGAGCTGGGCCGACTACGACAAAAGCCTGATCTCGGCCGGCGGCGGCGTCTTCTCGCGCGCGCTCAAGGCGATCCCGCTCTCGGCCGAGATCCGGGACGTGCTCGGGTTCGAGCGCGCTTCCGCCTCGCCCGCCGAGCTGATGCAGGCGATCCTCAAGGCGCCCGTCGACCTGCTCTGGTTCGGCGGCATCGGCACCTACGTCCGCGCCACCACCGAGACCGACGAGGAGGCCGGCGACCGGGCCAACGACGCCGTGCGCATCACCGGCCCGGAGATCCGCGCCAAGGCGGTGGGCGAAGGCGCCAACCTCGGGCTGACCCAGCGCGGGCGCATCGAGGCGGCGCGGGCCGGCGTCCGGCTCAACACCGATGCGATCGACAACTCGGCCGGCGTCAACACCTCGGACGTCGAGGTGAACATCAAGATCGCGCTGATGATCCCGGAGCGCGACGGCCGCCTCGATGCGGATGCCCGCAACGCGCTCCTCGTCGCGATGACCGACGAGGTCGCCCACCTCGTGCTGCGCAACAACGAGCTGCAGACGCTGGCGCTCTCGCTCGCCCAGCACCGCGGCCTCGGCGAGGCCGGCTTCGCGATGCGGACGATGCAGGCGCTGGAGGCGGAAGGCCGCCTCGACCGCGCGGTCGAGTACCTGCCCGACGACGCGACGCTGACCGAGCGCATGCGCCGCGGCGAGGGCCTGACGCGGCCGGAATACGCGGTGCTGCTCGCCTACGCCAAGCTCTCGCTCTACGACGCGGTGCTGGCGAGCCCGGTGCCGGACGACCCGTACTTCGACCGCGAGCTGCAGCGCTACTTCCCCAAGGCCCTGCGCGAGCGCTTCCCCGATGCGGTGAGGGGGCACCGTCTGCGCCGCGAGATCATCGCGACGGCGTTGTCGAACATCATCGTCAACCGCGGCGGCATCTCGCTCGTCACGCGGCTGACCGACGAGACCGGGGCGGACGCTGCCACCATCGCCAAGGCCTACGCCGTGACCCGCGACGCCTTCGGCCTGATGGAGCTGAACGCGGCCATCGACGAGCTGGCCGGGCGGATCGGCGGGCAGGCCCAGATCGGCCTCTACGCCGAGGTGCAGGACCTGCTGGTCAACCGCATCGTCTGGTTCATCCGCAACCTCGACCTCGCCGGCGGCATCGCTCCCCTGGTGGCGCGC
>NZ_VRUV01000663.1:0-2150 GCF_008039455.1 Methylobacterium sp. WL116 | reverse complement strand
GGGCAGGATGATGCGCCGAGCGGGGGCGGGGGACGGCCCGACACCCGCGCGCTCACCTGCGCCGCCGCCGCGGGCCTCGTCGCCCGCGCAGGCGCCGTGGTGATGAGCACCGGCCCGCTCACCTACCTGCGGATCGTGCGCGACGGCGGCTTCTGCACCATCGAGGAGACGACGCGGCCCGATTACGAGGCCACCCGCGACGAGCGGCAATGCTTCGTCGGCTACCGTTGCGTCGAGCGGCTGCAGGAGGGCCGCGAGGGACCTTGAGGGGGAGGAAACCTTGAAATTCCGGCCTGCGCGTGCCTTATTCCGTGCCTGGGGACGGATCGCCTGAGCGGCTCGCCGCGATAGCCCCAGGCCGCCGACGACGGGCAACCGCAGTCGGTCCACGCGCAACGCGAGATAGCCAAGTGTCCCGGCGAGTGATGGCCCCTCCTCCCCGTGAGCGAGGGGCCTTTCACGTCCGGAGCCGTCCCGAACCGTGGATGCCGGCCCGCCGGAAAGGGCGCGGTCCTGTCGTGAGATCGCATCTTCCTCACGCGAGCCGGGCTCCACCGCGCTTGAGAATGCCTCAGCACCGCGCTTGAGAATGCCTCAGCGCCGCGCCCGGGGCCGCACCCGATCACCCTGGTACACCTTCGCGCACAGGACCGCGAAGCTGATCTTGGTCGTGCCGGCCAGCACCCGCCGCCGATCCTGCACCGGGTACGCGCTCTCGACGACGATGAGCAGTTGCTGCCGATGCCCGGCCGCCGCCCGGCGGAGGCTGAAGTACATCGGATAGCACGCGCCATCGGCCAGCACGACGTTGGCGAGATAGACGTAGTTCCGATCCGTCGGCGTCATGTAGACCGAGGCACCCGGCAAAGCGTCGACGATGGCCGGCAATCGGCGAGAGAGTTCGTGCCGCGCGGGATCGTATGCGCGACGGCTCCGATGGTCCCAGATCAGGTGCTGGCGGTCGTGACGTTCGTCGTCGAAACCGACGGTGAAGCAGTGATTCGAGAAGCGTACCTCGATCGACAGCGCACGGCCGATCTTGTCGACGAAGAACGTCAGACGGCGCGGCTCCAGATGGGCAAGGTCGAGCCTCACGCCATCGATCACGTGGTCGAAATAGGCCATGGCCCATTCCGGATAGGTCTTCGGGCATAGGCCGCGCAACCGGCAAAGCTTGCATGCCGCAAGGCTCGCCACCGAACCCGTCATGGCCACCGGCCCGAGCGAATCGGGAAACGCAAGAGCCTGGCGGAGATCGCCGCACCGGTTCGCGGCACCGTCGCGTGCGCGAACCGGATCTCGATCCGCCCCGCCGCCCGGCGTCAGGCCGCCGGGACGCCGATCAGCTCGGCCTGGAGGCCGCCGAGATAGGTGGTGAGCCGGGCCGAGATCGCCGGGTCAGCGCACTGGACCCAGAGCGGCACCGGCAGGGCGGCGCGCGGGCAGCGCAGGATGATCCGCTCGGCCGACAGGGCGGCCTGCCGCTCGCTCGCCGCGGCCAGGAGCTTCGACCCCGTCGGCGTTCCGATCATGATGGCGATGCTCGTCATGCCGGGCCAACCCGTGAGCGGGCCGTCCGTTGCCTGCCGCCGGGGGCCGGGACGGCGTGTCGCGTGCGCGATCCCGATTCCCGGTCTACCCTGTCGCCGCCGCAGCTCATGAGCCTCGGCCCCGAGGGAGGATGGAACGCCGTGCGACGCCTCCTGAAGTTCCTGCACACGATGGGCGCGGTCGGGCTGATGGGGGCGTTGGCCTGCCTGCTCGTGCTGTTGGCGTTCGTGCCGCCGCCGGCCGACCGGGCCGGATACGCGCTGATGCGCGGCGCGATGGGCGCGGTCGCCACCTGGATCTTCCTGCCCGCGCTGGCGCTGACGCTGCTGGCCGGCCTCCTCGCCATGGCGCAGCGCGCCTTCCACCGGGCGGCCTGGGCCTGGGCGAAGCTCGCCACCGGCGTGCTGATGTTCGAGGGCGGCCTCGTCTACGTCCAGGGGCCGATGCGGCAGGAGGCCGACTTGAGCGCCGCGGCCTTGGCCGGCCGCGACACGCTGTTCGCCCGCATCCAGCAATTCGCGGTGCGGCTCTACGCGCCGCTGGCCCTGCGCTGCCTGGAGACCTGGCAGGGGCCGGACGGGAGCTACTGGGGCCACAAC
>NZ_VRUV01000662.1:0-2151 GCF_008039455.1 Methylobacterium sp. WL116 | reverse complement strand
CCGAGGGCTCGGTCGGCGCGACACCGGCACCGGACGCGGGAGT
The DNA here is from genome assembly GCF_008039455.1 of Methylobacterium sp. WL116. Taxonomy (NCBI): domain Bacteria; kingdom Pseudomonadati; phylum Pseudomonadota; class Alphaproteobacteria; order Hyphomicrobiales; family Methylobacteriaceae; genus Methylobacterium; species Methylobacterium sp. WL116. The sequence goes on along the minus strand of NZ_VRUV01000662.1, from coordinate 2,108 downwards.
CATGAAGCCTGCGCGCCGCTTCGGCAAGATGGGGTCTCGGGCCGCCCGGATCGGCGCCGCCCGGCGCCGTCAGCCGGCGTGGATCTCGGCGGCGGCGTTCTGGGCCGCCATCGCCGCGACCGGCAGAGCCGGCGCCTCGCCGAGGTCGATCCGCACCGGGGGTTGCGGCGCGGTCGGCGCGGGGGCCGGCTTGGGCTGGGGATCGTTGTAGGGCGTGTTGTAGCCCTTGCGCACGGCGGCCCAGTAGGCGTCGCGCGCGAGGCCGGAGCCGACGAGGGCCGCGTCGATCATCGCGGTGGCGGTGGCGGCGAGTGCCGGGGTCTCTTCCGGCTTCGTCCAACTCTCGACGGGCATGCTCGCGGTCTCCGATGCGCTTGCGCCGCTGTAGCAGGGCTTACCTAGCTAGACCGTGAACGCGCCAGGCGGCTTTCGGTTGCTGTGCACCATTTTCAGGCAGCCGGCTCCGCGAGCCGCGCGAGCCAGCCCTCGGCCTGCGCGCGGACGTTGGCCGGGGCGGTGCCGCCGAAGCTGACCCGGCTCGCCACCGAGTTCGCGACGCCCAGCACCGCGTAGACCGCCTGCGTGATCTGCGGCTCCGCCTCCTGCATCTCGGGCAGCGACAGCGCCTCCAGCCCGACGCCCTTGGCCGAGGCCATGCCGACGAGGCGGCCGGTGACGTGGTGCGCCTGGCGGAACGGCAGCCCGAGCTCGCGCACCAGCCAGTCGGCGAGGTCGGTCGCGGTGCTGTAGCCGGAGCCCGCGGCCCGCGCGAGAACCTCCGCGTTCGGCTCGAGGTCGCGGACCATGCCGGTCATCGCGGCCAGGCACAGCGACAGCGCCTGCAGCGCGTCGAAGGTGCCCTCCTTGTCCTCCTGCATGTCCTTCGAATAGGCCAGCGGCAGGCCCTTCATCACCGTGAGCAGGCCCATCAGCGCGCCGACGATGCGCCCGCTCTTGGCCCGCACCAGCTCCGCCGCGTCGGGGTTGCGCTTCTGCGGCATGATCGACGAGCCGGTGGTGTACCCGTCCGACAGCTTGACGAAGTCGAACTGCGCCGAGGTCCACACCACGAGCTCCTCGGCGAAGCGCGAGAGGTGGATCGCGCAGATCGAGGCGGCCGAGAGCGATTCGAGGGCGAAGTCGCGGTCGGCGACGGAGTCGAGGGAGTTCGCCGTCGGGCGGTCGAAGCCCAGCGCCGCGGCCGTGGCGTGCCGGTCGATCGGGAACGAGGTGCCGGCGAGCGCGGCCGCGCCCAGCGGGCACTCGTTGAGCCGGGCGCGCGCATCGCGGAAACGGCCGCGGTCGCGCGCCAGCATCTCGACATAGGCGAGGCAATGGTGCCCGAAGGTGACCGGCTGGGCCGATTGCAGGTGGGTGAAGCCCGGCATCACCGTGCCGGCATGGGCCAGCGCCTTCTCCGCCAGCGCCCGCTGTAGCCCGGCGGCCTGCGCGTCGAGGTTGTCGAGGGTGTCGCGCACCCACAGCTTCATGTCGGTGGCGACCTGGTCGTTGCGCGAGCGCGCGGTGTGCAGGCGCCCGGCGGCCGGGCCGACGATCTCGGTCAGCCGGCTCTCGACCGACATGTGGATGTCTTCGAGCTCGCGCTTGAACACGAAGCCGCCGGACTCGATCTCCGCCTGCACGGCCTTGAGGCCGCCCTCGATGGCTGCCACATCGTCGGTCGGCAGGATGCCCTGGGCGCCCAGCATCGCGACATGCGCCAGCGAGCCGCGGATGTCCTGGGGGGCGAGGCGCTTGTCGAATCCGATGGAGGCGTTGATCTCCTCCATGATCTCGGCGGGGCCGCTCGCGAAGCGTCCGCCCCACATCCGGTTGCTCATGGTCTTCCCGATCCTTCCGCTCGCGCTCGAGCATTCCCCGTGATCCCGCGATCACGGGGAATGCGCCCGCCTCTCGTGTGGTCGCATTCTCTTCACGCGCGCCGGCATCCGCCGCGCTCGAAAATGCTCTGGGGTACGCAACGATGATGCCTGGACGATTGATGGGCGCCGCGATCGGCGCCGGCCTCGTCACCGCCTTGGCCGCCGGCCTCGCCCTATACGGGACCGGTGCGGGGCCCGGCAACGCCCCCGCGCCCTGTGCCGCCT
>NZ_VRUV01000661.1:0-2152 GCF_008039455.1 Methylobacterium sp. WL116 | reverse complement strand
GGCCGCCCCCCCTGCCGCGCAGGCCGCGCCTGCCAAGACCGCGGCGGTCTGGCCGGCCGGCGCACTCTCCATCACCGAGAATTACGGCGACTGGACGCTGAGCTGCAGCCGTGCCGAGCCGGCGACGTCGTGCATGCTGATGCAGTCGCAGGGGGACAACAAGACCGGCAAGCGCTTGTTCGCCTTCGAATTGCAGGCGCCCAAGGACGGGCGGTCCGAGGGGCTGATCCTGATGCCGTTCGGCCTGGCGATCGACCCGGGCATCACCTTCAAGCTCGACGACGTGGTGCTCGGCAAGGGCGCGCCCTACATCTCGTGCGGATCCGAGGGCTGCCTGGTGCCGATCAGCTTCCCGACGCTCGCCACCGACGCGATGCGGACGGCCAAGACCCTTCAGGTGATCGGGGTGAAGTCCGGGACCAACGATCCGCAGCCGATCGCCGTGCCGCTCGGCGGGTTCGCACCGGTCTGGGACCGGGCGATCGCCCTGAGCAACTGACGCGCGGCGATCAAGGCGACGCGCGGGACATCAACCCGCCGCGCCACGACACTGGCGAGCGAGACGACGAGGAGAGGCCGAGCATGCGCGACCCGATGATCCTGGCGGCCCTGCTCGCCTGCCTCGCCGGCCCGCTCGCGGCGCAAGAGTCGAGCCCGCCCGGTGCGCCGCCGGACTCGATGCCCGACGCACCGCCGATGGACAAGAAGCGGGTCATGGCCGCGCGGCTCGCCGGGCTGGTCGGCTTCGCCAACACCTCGTGCCCGGACATCCAGGGCGATCCCGCGCTTCTGAAATCGGCCGTCGAGCGCCTCGGGATCGATCTGCAGGACCTGGAGCAGGGCGAGCTGGCGGCGATCTCGCGCTCGTATGTCAAGACCTATCGCAAGGACGTTCCGGCCAATTGCCAACGCGCGATCGAGACGTTCGGCCCGTCGAGCCGAATCGTCCCGAACCTGATCGTCAGGCGCTGAGCGTCGCGCGGCCTCCCATCGAGAATGCCGTTGGGACGGCGGCGGCGACCACGATTAAGCGCACGTTAGCCGCGATCCGGCAGTGTCGGCCCTCAGCGGCGTCGGAGCGTTGCGTCCCTCGTCCGGGGCGCCCGCCGCCCTGGGTGCGGCGTATCGATGGGCGCGAGGCTTGAGACGGGACCAGGGGTCCGCCGCACGCCCCGCAGCGCGGGCCTCGCGCTCGCCGTCCTGATCGGCCTCGGGCTGCCGGCCCAGGCGGCGAAGCTCCTCGCCGTCGCCGGCACCGATGCGCAGGGCTATGCGCGAATCGCCTTCACCTTCGACAGCGCGGTCTCGATCAAGGCGCGGCTCTCGAACGGCGTGCTGGTGCTCGGCTACGGCGAGCGGACCGAGGCCGGGCCGGAGCGGCTGGTCTCGCAGCTGCCCGATTACCTCACCGCCGTCCGGCGCGATCCCGACGGCAGCGGCCTGCGGCTCGCCCTGCAGCGGACCGTGCGCGTCAACGTGCAGGAAGCCGGCGAGAAGGTCTTCGTCGACCTCCTGCCCGAGAGCTGGACGAGCCTGCCGCCGCCGCTGCCCCCGGAGATCGTCGCCGACCTGGCCCGGCGTGCGCGTGCCGCGGAAGCGATCCTGAAATCGCGCAACCCCGCACCCGTGCGCCGGCCGCTCGGCGTCGAGGTCGCGAAGCTGCCGACGCTCACCCGCCTGACGGTGCGGCTGCCCGAGGGCGCCGAGGCGACGGTCGGCCCGGAGGGTGGCGCAACGCGGCTGCGCATCATGGGTGCCTACAGCTTCGACCTGTCCGAGACCCGTGGCCGGCTGCGCCAGGACATGGCCCGCCTGACCGCGTCGGCCGACGATGCCTCGGCCGGGCTCGTGGTGGCGGCGGGCGATGCTTTCACGGTCTCGACCGACCGCGACGACGACACCGTGGTGTTCGACATCGTCGCCAAGAAGGACGCCGCCGCCAAGGCCGAGGCGGCTGCCAAGGCGGAGCAGGCTGCCAAGGCCGAAGCCGCGACCAAGGCCGAACCTGCGACCAAGCCCGAACCCGCGAGCAAGAGAGAGCCGCCGAGCCGGGTCGCGCCCAGGACCGGGGATGCCAAAGCCTCCGCCACGGCCGATGTTCCGGCGGCCGCCGGACCACCGGGCACCGCGGCGCCGAACCGGCCACCGGCGC
>NZ_VRUV01000660.1:0-2169 GCF_008039455.1 Methylobacterium sp. WL116 | reverse complement strand
TCGCCCAGCCGCGCCGCCAGGCGCTTGGCCAGCTCCTTCGCCACGCCCGGCGTCGGTAGGTAGATCGTGACGGCGGCGAGCGCGAGCGGGTCGCGCCCGAGATCGCCGACGAGGCGCCCGTCGAGCAGCGCATCGACCAGCGTCGGCAGGAACGGCGCGCCACGGGTGATGGTGAAGACGTGGGCGTGTGGGTCGGTCGGGTCGATCTGGGTCAACCGAGGATCCGTTCGCGCTCGTGCGAGAAGTTGAGCACCTTCCTGCCCGACATCGCGCTGGTGCGGTAGAGGTGGAGGTCGTCGGTGATCAGGGTGACGTCCGGCTCCCGCGCGTTCGGGATCGAGACGTCGTTGAGGGGCAGCCTGTCGAAGTCGACGGAACCGACGGCATCCGCGCTCGGCGCATACGTCTCCGTCGCCGCCTCCGCGAAGCAACGGAACGCCTCGAGAACCGGAGCCAGGCGGGCCTGGTCGAATTGTCGGATCTGGCACGAGGTCTCGGCAAGGACGTTCGGCGTGGCGGCGAAGATCGCCGCATCCCCGATCCGGAGCTTCAGCAGCACGAAGTCGTCGATCGTGTGGATGCGCGCGCGCCGATGCGCGGCGATGCATGATCGGGAGGCGGTCCCGACGAAGAGCAGCAGAAGCAGGTTCGTGTCGACGAGCAGGCGTCCGGCACTGAAGGTTCGACCCGGCGGTCGGTGACGGAGACGACGCGGCCGTCATCGTCCTTGAGGTGCACCACCTTGTAGGATCGTTTCGGATCGAGATCGCGCCCGAGAGCGGTCACGAGCGGCTTGGACGCGTCCCAGGGCCGCGAAAACCTGACGGTGATGAGCCGCTGGTTCAGCGCGTCGTCGAACCGGATCTCCTCGAGACCGATGTTCGTCGGCTGCTCGGCATCGAAGACCGCGGCGGCGTAGTCCTTCGCCTTGGAAACCGCTTCCTTCACGTCCACCGGGACCTCCGCAGCGACCAGGGCCATCCTCGATGCGAGCAATCTAGAGGTTCCGCATCCGTTCCTCAAACGGAATCGCGGCTCACCCCTCCTGCGCGCTCACCCGCACGCGCTCCTCGGCGGCGCGGATCGCGTCGGGCGTGCCGACGTGGAGCCATTGGCCGTCGAGCCGCAGCCCGGACAGGCGGCCCGCCGCGATCGCCCGGTCGAACAGCAGGTTGAGCGAGAACGCGCCGTCCGGCGTGTCGGCGAACAGCTCCGGCTTCACGATGGCGACGCCCGCGTAGATGAAGGGGGCCACCCGGCGCTCGCCGCGCCGTTCCAGCCGGCCGTCGGCGTCCATGACGAAGTCGCCCGAGCCCTCGTAGCCGAGGCTCGTGGTGGTCGGCGCCACCAGGAGCAGGATGTCCATCCGCGCCGCGTCCCAGGCCTCGATGAGCCGGGCGAGGTTCGGGGTCGGGCCCTCCAGCCAGAACGAATCCGAGTTGAACACCACAAAGGGGTCCGCGCCGACCAGAGCGAGCGCCTTCTTCACGCCGCCGCCGGTCTCGAGCAGGGTCTCGCGCTCGTCGGACACGACGATCTTCGGAAGGCCGACGCGCTTGGCCAGGTGCCCCTCGATCAGGTCCGGCAGGTAGTGGACGTTGACCACCGCCGTCTCGATCCCGCCCTCCGCCGCCCGGTCGAGGGCGTGGTCGATCAGCGCCTTGCCCGCGACCTCCACCAGGGGCTTCGGCACCGTGGCGGTGACCGGGCGCATGCGCTTGCCCAGGCCCGCGGCGAGGACGAAGGCGCGGGTGATCGCGGCTTGCGCGGTCGGCGGCGAGGCGGGGGTGTCGCTCATGCGCGGGGCTCGCGAAGGAGAGGTCGGACGGCGGTTCAGGCGGGCTCGGCCGGCGGCTCGGCGCGTCCGAGCAACCCCGGAAGGTGCTGCAGGTGCCAGTCCCGCAGGGACGCCAGCGCCGGGTGGGCGAGGTTGCGGGCGAGGTAGCCCTCGATCCGCGGGATGTGGGCGAGGTAGGCCGGCTTTCCGTCGCGCAGGTTCAGCCGGGCGAAGATGCCGAGGATCTTGGTGGCGCGCTGCGCCGCCAGGATGGCGTAGGCGGTGGCGAAGCCCTGCACGTCGAAGGCCGGATCGCGGGCACGGCGCTCGCGGGCGTAGAGCCCGAGCAATCGGAGCTCGAACTCGGCGTTGGCGTCGACCCGGGCGTCCTG